>NZ_JBFRCU010000003.1:0-167910 GCF_052113205.1 Inquilinus sp. YAF38
GCCTGGTCCAGGCCTGGTCCAGCCGCAGCCGGTCGGCCGCGGCGCGGCCGCCGGCCGGGGACAGCGGGGCCTTGGCCGCGTCGGTCAGCCGGCGCATCGGCCTCGCTCCGGGCTCGCGCCGCCGCCCGGCCGCCGCCTCCAGGCACAGGATCAGGGTGTCGGGCCGCTTCGGCATCGCACGGCGCCGCCCTCCGGCCTTGCCGCGATCGAAGCGGGCGAAGATCACTGCCCCGGCACCGCCGCGCAGCTTCCCGGCGAGGCCGATCCAGCCCCGTTTGCGTCGCCTCATCGTCTTCCGCATCTCGGCCTCGCATGAAAAAGCCCGCCGCGGCGGGGCCGGGCGGGCGCAACTCTTCGACTGTGCCTGAATGATGCGGTTCGGCGCGGCATCATGTCAAGAACAAAGAGCGAACATGGATCAGGCGAGCTCAGTAAACACATTGTGCAATTGTATTAATCGGCGACCTCGTTCATGCTATGTTCCATGGACAAGGCGCAGACCGATCGGATGTCGGAAGCCCCGGCCACTCCCCAGGAGGAGCGGGCGGCGCGGCATCTGCGCATGCTGGCCCGGGCGGCCGAGATCCAGATGGAGATCATGGAAGCCACCCGCACCGAGGCGGTCGAGGCACCGCAGCCCGGTGCCGATTATTGCAAGCGGATCGCCGTGGTCGCCAAGTCGCTGCGGCAGACCCTGCTGCTGGAGGACAAGTTCGCCAATCATCGCGACGAGCGGCGCAAGGCTGCGGCGAAGCGCGAATCGGCCCAGGAGGACTGGCACGACCTGCGGGTGAAGCTGGCGATGCTGGCGGCCGCCTACGAGGTGTCGGAGGACGACGAGGAGGTCGACCGCCGCGTCGCCGAGGTCTGCGAGCGGGTCGAGCGGCCGGAGGTGGCCGAGTTGATCGCAGCCAGCCGGCCGGAGGTCGCGGTGGCTGCGCTGTGCCGGCGCTGGGGCTTCCCGCCGCAGGTGGAGCGCTGGCTGGAGATGGCCGACGAGGCCATGGAGCATTACGGCTTCATCCCGCCGGAGGACGGCGACGACGATGATCCGGAAGATCCGCCCGAGCCTCGCCCCGCTGCTCCCGGACGCCGCAGGCCCAAGCCGCCGGATACGGGGTGACCGCCGGCGAACTCACCCGCTTCACCAACCTCCAGCACTCGCGCACGCAGCCTTCCACACTCCCCCTCCCCTCGCGGGAGGGGGTTAGGGGGAGGGGTCTGCGCGCGTCCGCGCGCCTGCTGCCTATAAAACCCTCGTCATCCCCGCGAAAGCGGGGATCTGGTCGCGCTTGGACCCGAGGGAGATTCCCGCTTTCGCGGGAATGACGGCCAGGAGAAACAGCGAGACACCCTCTCCCCCTGCTCCCTCCCGCGAGGGGAGGGGGAGAGTGGACGGGATGGATCGGTTCGAACGGCGGTATCCTGAAGAGGTGACCCGCGCATCCCACCGGATGGCCGGCCCGGACGCTCACACGTCCAGGTTCGTCACCTTCAGCGCGTTCTCCTGGATGAAGTCGCGGCGCGGCTCGACCACGTCGCCCATCAGGGTGGAGAACACCTCCTCGGCGTCGTCGGCGTGCTTGACCTCGACCCGCAGCAGCACCCGGGCGTTCGGGTCCAGCGTGGTCTCCCACAGCTGGTCCGGGTTCATCTCGCCCAGGCCCTTGTAGCGCTGCACCGCCAGGCCCTTGCGGCCCTGCTCCAGCACCCGGTCGATCAGGTCGATCGGGCCGGTGATGGGCCATTCCTGGGCGGCGCCCTTCGGGTTCATCCAGGTCAGCACGCCCGGCCGCTTGTACAGCGCCTGCAGCTCGCCGGCCAGGCGGTCGAGCTTGTGCGCCTCGACCGAGCGGATGATGTCGGAATCGATGATCCGGCCCTCGGTCACCCCGCGCAGGGTGCGGCGGAACACCAGCCCGCCGGGCTGATTGCCCTGCGGCGGCAGCTGCGACCCCTGCCAGCCGCGCTCGAACTCCGGCTCCAGCGCGTCGAGCCGGTTGGAGATGTAGGTCGCCGTCTCCGTGGCCAGCGTCGGGTCGTTGACGATGCGCGACGCCAGCGCGCCGGCGATCGCCACCTGCTCGACCACCATGCGGCTGCCGACCTTGCGGATCAGCGGGGTCAGCTGGTGCTTCACCTCCAGCGCCTGCACGATCCGGTCGCGCAGGTCGTTGCCGCCGACCTGGGCCCCGTCGAACGGGGTGAACACCAGGTCGCGCATGCCGCTGTCGATCAGATAGGCCTCGAGCGCGGAATCGTCCTTCAGATACACCGCCTCCTTGCCGCGGGCGGCGCGGTACAGCGGCGGCTGGGCGATGTAGAGGTAGCCGCGCTCGATCAGCTCCGGCATCTGCCGGTAGAAGAAGGTCAGCAGCAGGGTGCGGATATGGCTGCCGTCGACATCGGCGTCGGTCATGATGATGATGCGGTGGTAGCGCGCCTTGTCGGCGTTGAACTCGTCGCGGATGCTGGTGCCCAGCGCCGTGATCAGCGTGCCGATCTCGGCCGACCCCAGCATCTTGTCGATCCGCGCCCGCTCGACGTTCAGGATCTTGCCGCGCAGCGGCAGGATGGCCTGGAACTTGCGGTCGCGGCCCTGCTTGGCCGAGCCGCCGGCGCTGTCGCCCTCGACCAGGAAGATCTCTGATTCCGCCGGGTCGCGGTTCTGGCAGTCGGCCAGCTTGCCGGGCAGGGAGGCGAAGTCGAGCGCGCCCTTGCGCCGGGTCAGGTCGCGCGCCTTGCGCGCCGCCTCGCGGGCCGTGGCGGCCTCGACCGCCTTCTGGATCACCCGCTTGGCGTCGTTCGGATGCTCCTCGAACCAGGTCGCCAGCATCTCGCTGACCACCGACTCGACCACCGGCCGGACCTCGGAGGAGACCAGCTTGTCCTTGGTCTGGCTGGAGAATTTCGGGTCGGGCACCTTCACCGACAGGACGCAGCTCAAGCCCTCGCGGGCGTCGTCGCCGGTCAGCGCCACCTTCTCCTTCTTCAGGATGCCGCTTTCGGTGGCGTAGGCGTTGACCTGCCGCGTCAGCGCGCCGCGGAACCCGGCCAGATGCGAGCCGCCGTCACGCTGCGGGATGTTGTTGGTGAAGCACAGCATGGTCTCGTGGTAGCTGTCGTTCCACTGCATCGCCACTTCGACCGTGATGCCGTCGCGCTCCGTCGTCACCGTGATCGGCTCGCCATGCAGCGGCTGCTTGGCCTTGTCGAGATAGGCGACGAAGGCCTTCAGCCCGCCCTGGTAATGCATCTCGACGACCCGCGGCTCCGGCCCGCGCGCATCGGTCAGGGTCAGGGCGACGCCGGAGTTGAGGAAGGCCAGCTCGCGCAGCCGGTGCTCCAGCGTGCCGAAATCGAACTCGGTCTTGGTGAAGGTCTTGGTCGAGGGCAGGAAGGTGACGTGGGTGCCGCGGTTCTGGCCTTGCGGCCCGACGACGGCCAGCGGCGCCTCGCTCTCGCCGTCGTGGAAGCGCATGAACCATTCATGGCCGTCGCGGAAGATCCGCAGGTCCAGCGTCTCCGACAGCGCGTTGACCACCGAGACGCCGACGCCGTGCAGGCCGCCCGACACCTTGTAGGAGTTCTGGTTGAACTTGCCGCCGGCATGCAGCTGGGTCATCACCACCTCGGCGGCGCTGATGCCCTCCTCCTCATGGATCGCGACCGGGATGCCGCGGCCGTTGTCGGTCACCTGCACCGAGCCGTCCGCGTTCAGCGTCACCGTGACGGTGTCGCAATAGCCGGCCAGGGCCTCGTCGATGGCGTTGTCGACGACCTCGTACACCATGTGGTGCAGGCCCGACCCGTCATCGGTGTCGCCGATATACATGCCCGGCCGCTTGCGCACCGCTTCGAGGCCGCGCAGCACGGTGATGGAGCCGGCATCATAGGCGGCTTCGTTGTTCGGGATCGCAGAGTCCGACATACTTCTCATCCATTTCGTTCCGCCACCCGGGCGTCGTCGACGCCGAGGTGACGGGCCCGGTCCCCGAGCGGCGCGAACAGCGCCGGGTCGGTGCCGGTCATCCAGGCCTGGGCGCCGAGCGCCAGGATCTCCTCGTACAACGCTGCCCGACGGGCCTCGTCGAGATGCGCCGCCACCTCGTCGAGGAGGAGGAGGGGCGGGGCGCCGCGTTCCCCGGCGAGCAGGCGCGCATTGGCAAGGACGATGCCGATCAGGAGCGCCTTCTGCTCGCCGGTCGAGCACTGCGCCGCCGGCATCGCCTTGGTCCGGTGGTGGACGGACAGGTCGCTGCGGTGCGGACCTTCCGTCGCGGCCCCGGCCGCAGCGTCGATGCGGCGATTATCGCACAAAAGGTTACGAAAAGCCTCTTCCGCGTCGACCGCCGGCCGATCCTCAAGCCACGCCTCGATCCGGCCTTCGACGGCCAGATCGGCGCGGGGGAAGGGGCCTTCGATCATCAGCGACTCGGCGCCGCGCAGCCGCGCCACCAGCTCACGCCGGGCGGCGGCGACGGCGGTGCCGCTGGTCGCCATCGTGTCCTCCAGCGCCGACAGCCAGGCCGGGTCGGCGCGGGGCTCCTTCAGCAGCCGGTTGCGCTCGCGCATCGCCCGCTCATAGGCGCCGAGCTGCCCGGCATGGTCGGGGTGGAAGCCGAACACCAGCCGGTCCAGGAAGCGGCGGCGCTGGCTCGCGGCGTCGCCGAACAGCCGGTCCATCTGCGGCGTCAGCCAGACCATCGGCGCCCGGGCGCCGAACGCCGCCTGGCTCGGCGCCGGCCGGCCGTCGATCTGCACCGMGCGGCGGCCCTCGCCGGGCTCCAGCTGGGTGCCCAGCGCGATCTCGCCGGTCGGGGTCAGCAGTTTGGCCGCCACCGCCCAGCCGGCGCTGCCGGTGGCCTGGCGGCGCGTCACTTCCGGCAGCGGCGCGCGGCGCAGGCCGCGGCCCGGCGACAGGAAGGAGACGGCTTCCAGCAGGTTGGTCTTGCCAGCGCCGTTCGGTCCGGTCAGCACCACCGGGCGCGGGTCGAGGTCGATCCGCAGCTGGCCGTAGCAGCGGAACTCGGTCAGCGTCAGGCGCGTCACCGCGATCCGGGCCCCGGCTCCCGAGGGAGGGGTGCGCCCGGAGGCAGCCGCCTGCTCCGGCATGGGGTCCTGGGACATGTGGCTCAAGGCATCCGAAGCGGATGCTTCGCCCCACTCGCCCGCTGTCCTCGATTCAAGCCGTCACACCCGCATCGGCATCAGCACGTACAGCGCGCTGGAATCGGCGGTGTCGCGGACGATGGTCGGCGATCCGGCATCGGCCATGGCGAAGCGGGCGCCGTCGCCCTCGATCTGCTGGGTGATGTCCAGCAGGTAGCGGCTGTTGAAGCCGATCTCGATCTTCGCCGCCTCGTAGCTGACCTCGATCTCCTCGGTGGCGCTGCCCTGCTCGGCCGAATTGGCCGACAGCGTCAGCGAGCCGTTCTCGATCGTCAGCTTCACCGCCCGGCTCTTCTCGGTCGAGATGGTGGAGACGCGGTCGACCGCCTTGGCGAACTCCTTGGCGTCGACCTCGAGGATCTTGTCGTTGCCGCTCGGGATCACCCGCTCATATTCCGGGAAGGTGCCGTCGATCAGCTTCGAGGTCAGCACCACGCCGTCGCCCGCGCTGCCCGGCAGGGTGAAGCGGGTCTTGGTCTCGGACAGCTGCACCTCGACCGTCTCGCCGCTCTCGTCCAGCAGCTTGCGCAGCTCCATCACGGTCTTGCGCGGCACGATCACGCCGGGGATGCCGTCGGCGCCGTCCGGCAGCGGCATCTCGACCCGGGCCAGGCGGTGGCCGTCGGTGGCGACGGCGCGCAGCACCGGCACCGTGTCGGCCGTGGCGGCGTGCAGGTAGATGCCGTTCAGGTAGTACCGCGTCTCCTCGGTCGAGATCGCGAACTTGGTCCGGTCGATCATCACCCGCAGGTCGCCGGCGGCGATGGTGAAGCGGTGGCTCAGCTCGCCGCCCGCCATGCTCGGGAAATCCTCGACCGGCAGGCAGCCGAGCCGGAAGTTCGACCGGCCGGCGCGCAGCGTCAGCGTCCCGCCATCGGGGTTGGTCTCGATCTCGACCTGGCTGCCGTCCGGCAGCTTGCGGACGATGTCGTACAGGGTGTGGGCCGGGGCGGTGGTGCCGCCCGGGGCCTGGATCTCCGCCGGCACGGATTCGACGATCTCGAGATCCATGTCGGTGGCGGTCAGGCGCAGCGCGCCGCCCTCGGCCCGCAGCAGGATATTGGACAGGATCGGGATGGTGTTGCGCCGCTCGACGACGCTCTGCACATGGCTCAGGCCCTTGAGAAGGGCAGCGCGCTCGATGATCAGCTTCATCCCGATTCCACTTCGACGATGCCGGCCGCCGGACTGGGTCATCGGGGCGGGCCAGGGGCCCGGCCGACGCGGCGGGGGCGCACTATAGCCGAAAGCCTGCGGCGGTGGCGAGAGGCAGGCGCGGGGCCGGACACGGCTTCGGACAGATTTTCCGGCCGCCCGGTCCAGCCCCAGGTCGGGGCCGGCTCAGACCTGGAGCATGCGGCGCAGCAGCTCGACATCCTCGGCGAAGGAGCGGTCTTCGGTGCACAGCTCCTCGATCCGGCGCACGGCGTGCATCACCGTGGTGTGATCGCGGCCGCCGAACTTGCGGCCGATCTCCGGCAGCGAGCGGGGCGTGAGCTGCTTCGACAGGTACATCGCCACCTGGCGCGGCCGGGCCACGGTGCGGGCGCGGCGGGCCGAATGCATGTCGGCGACCTTGATGTTGTAGTGCTCGGCCACCCGCTTCTGGATCTCGTCGATGGTGACCCGGCGGTCGGAGGCGCGCAGCAGGTCGTGCAGCAGCTCCTGGGTCGATTCGAGCGTGATCGGCCGGTGCACCAGCTCGGCATGGGCGGTGATGCGGTTCAGCGCCCCCTCCAGCTCGCGCACGTTGGAGGTGATCTTGTGGGCCAGGAACTCCATGACCTTGGCCGGGATGTCGACCCGCGCCGTCTCCGCCTTGGCCTGCAGGATGCCCAGGCGCAGCTCATAGGTGGTGGGGTGGATGTCGGCGACCAGCCCCCAGCCGAGGCGGGAGCGCAGCCGCTCCTCCATCCCCTCGAGGTCGGAGGGCGACTTGTCGGCCGAGATCACCACTTGGCGGTTCTGGTCAACCAGGGCGTTGAAGGTGTGGAAGAACTCCTCCTGGGTGGAGTCCTTGCCGGAGATGAACTGCACGTCGTCGATCATCAGCACGTCGACCGACCGGAACATCTCCTTGAACGTCATCGTGTCCTTGAACCGCAGGGCACGGATGAACTGATACATGAACTTCTCGGCGGACATGTACAGCACCCGCCGCTCGGGGTGCTTCTGCCGGATGTGCCAGGCGATGGCATGCATCAGATGGGTCTTGCCCAGACCCACCCCGCCATAGAGGAACAGCGGGTTGAAGGTGACGCTGTTGGCCTCAGCCACCCGGCGGGCGGCGGCATGGGCCAACTCGTTCGGCTTGCCGACGACGAAATTGTCGAAGGTGAAGCGCTGGTCCAGCACGGCGCCGAACTCCGCCGCCGACTCGGGCGGGCGCTCCGATTTCGCCGCCGGCGACTCGGCGCGCGAGGCCGGCGCGGTCGCGGCGGGCGTGGCCGCGGCGACCGGCTTGGCGGCCAGACGGTCGGGCACCACGATCACGTCGACGCTGTGGATGTCCGGATTCTCTGAATGCCAGAGGTTGCGGATCCGGTCGGCGTAATGGGCGGCGACCCAGTCGCGCATGAAGCGGGTGGGGGCGGCGATGCGGACCTCACCGCCTTCGAGATCGACGACGACGACCGGGCGCAGCCAACTCTTGAAGGCGCCTTCGCCCACCTCGTCGCGCATGCGGCCGCAGACCCGGGCCCATTGCTGCTCGATCGATGCGATGACTCCCCCCATCGACGACATGCTGCCTTCCGACCCCTCTTTGACTCCGGCGGCCGCGACGCGCTGCCCATCCACGACCGGACTGTACCTGTTCCCACCACCAGTGGCACCCGATGCCCGATGCGCGGCTGCCATGCCCCAGAACTCGTGCTGTAATAATGACAGTACCATGACCGACGTGCAGGAACAATTCCTCGCAGCCACTTACGAAGCTAACGAAGATGCAAATAAAGGTCAGATAAATACCGCCGAGGTGCGCTCTTGGACTTCCGCCGGTCTTCGTGATGAAGGCTGGTAGTCGGGCAGGTTGTGTCCTGAGGCGATCTTCAACCTGTCGACAGCAGGCGAAAGGCGATCATATGCGGGGTGGGCGAGGGCTGGCAACGGAACAAATCCGGACCACCCCAAAACGCAAAAAACGGTCCCGGACCGCGGCAGGTTGTGCCGCATCCACCGTTCCCCCGGACATGAGAAAAGCCGTTCCGCGGCTGCCGCCGCGGAACGGCTCCTCCGTATTCTGGCTTAGAGGGCCTTGATGCGGCCGGACAGGCGCGACAGCTTGCGCGCGACCGTGTTCTTCTGCAGCACGCCCTTGGTGACGCCGCGATGCATCTCCGGCTGCGCCGCCTTCAGGGCCTCGGCCGCAGCGGCCTTGTCGCCGGACTCGATCGCCACCTCGACCTTCTTGACGAAGGTGCGGATGCGGCTGACGCGGTTGCGGTTGACGACCGTGCGACGCTCGGTCTGGCGGATGCGCTTCTCGGCGGACTTGTGGTTGGCCATTGTCGGTCCCAGTTCGGGCCAACGACGGCCCCAAGAAAATCGAGGGCGCTTGATAGTCCCTCCGCGCCCGGGCGTCAAGACGAGTCTCGGCGCATGATGCTTCTGAGGTGTGGGCCACCCGGTGGGGGTTGGCAAGCCGATCCAGATGTTCTATATTTGTTCTTATGCCGATAAAGCCCCCCGAACTCGACGAACTGCCGGACCAGCCGCGCAAGGGCCGCGGYGCGGTCAGCAACCATACCGGCCGCTTCGAGGCCGCGACCCGGCACCGGGTCGATGACGGCTGGGCGGGGCTGGCGCCGGAGGATGAGGAGGGGGAGCCGCCGCTGCGCACACAGCTGCATGTCGACACCGCGCGCACCATCATCACCCGCAACGACTCGCCGGACATCATGTTCGACCGCTCGATCAACCCCTATCGGGGCTGCGAGCATGGCTGCATCTACTGCTTCGCCCGGCCGACCCATGCCTGGCTGGGCCTGTCGCCCGGCCTCGATTTCGAGACCCAGCTGTTCTACAAGCCGGACGCGCCGGATCTGCTGGAGGCGGAGCTGCGGCGCCCCGGCTATGTCCCGGCGGTGATGGCGATGGGCACCAACACCGACCCGTACCAGCCGATCGAGCGCGAGCTGAAGCTGACCCGCCGGGTCATCGAGGTGCTGTCGCGCTTCAACCATCCGCTCGGCATCGTCACCAAATCGGCGTTGATCACCCGCGACATCGACCTGCTGGCGCCGATGGCGGCGAAGGGGCTGGCGGCGGTCTGCATCTCGCTGTCGACGCTGGACCGGGAGCTGGCGCGGACGCTGGAGCCGCGGGCGGCGACTCCGCCGCGGCGACTGGAGACGATGCGCCAGCTGACCCAGGCCGGCATCCCGGTGATCGTGCTGACCTCGCCGATGATCCCGGGCCTCAACGACCATTCTCTGGAGCAGGTGCTGGAGGCGGCGGTGAAGGCCGGCGCCACGGCCGCCGGCTGGACCCTGCTGCGGCTGCCGCTGGAGATTGCCGGCCTGTTCGAGGAATGGCTCAAGGCCCATGCGCCGGATCGCGCGGGCCGGGTGATGTCGCTGATCCGCCAGACCCGCGGCGGCCGGCTCTACAAATCCGGCTTCGGCGAGCGGCATCGCGGCGAGGGGCCGGTGGCCGACCTGATCCGCGCCCGCTTCAACCACGCCGTCCGCCGGCTCGGCCTCGACCGCAAGCGCTGGACCCTCGACACCACCCAGTTCTCCCCGCCGCCGCGTCCGGGGGATCAGATGAGTTTGTTCTGAGCTTGGCTCTTCGGTCCGCCGGCGCTATGCCCTCCGTGAGGAGGGTCGGCATGCCGGATTGGAGTCTCGAGATCGAGTGCGGCGCGCCGGTGCGGAGCGTCGCCGGGCTGGACGAGGTCGGCCGCGGCCCGCTGGCCGGCCCGGTGCTGGCCGCGGCCGTGGTGTTGACCCGGCCGCTCGACCCCGATCTCGCGGGTCTTATAGATGACAGCAAGGTGCTGACGGCGCAGCGGCGCGAGGCGCTGGTGCCGCGCATCCGGGCGGTGGCGCAGGTCGGCATCGGCTGGGCCTCGGTCGAGGAAATCGACCGAATCAACATCCTTCAAGCCAGCATGCTGGCGATGCGGCGGGCGCTGGACGCCCTGCCGGAGCGTCCCGATTTCGCCCTGATCGACGGCAACAAGGTGCCCGACGGGTTGCCCTGCGACGGCCGCGCGGTGGTCGGCGGCGATGCGCTGTCGCTGTCGATCGCGGCGGCCTCGATCCTTGCAAAAGTTGTGCGCGACCACGAGATGTTGCGTCTCTCCTCCCTCCATCATGGCTATGGGTGGGAACGCAACGCCGGTTACGGCACGCCCGAGCATATCGCCGCGCTCGACCGGATCGGGATCTGCGAGCATCACCGCCGATCGTTTGCCCCGGTGCTCCAGCGACTCGCCATAACCGGCTGATTCGAAGAGGTATTGACGCCGAGTCCTTCGCGACTCATCGTCGCCCTATGAGCGAATCACCCATCATCACCGAGCGCCTGCCGCCGGGCTGCCGGATCGTCCTCGGTGACTGCGTCTCGGCGATGCGGTCGCTGCCCGCCGGCTCGGTCGATTGCGTGTTCGCCGACCCACCCTACAATTTGCAGTTGGGTGGCGAGCTGCGCCGGCCGGATGAGAGCCGGGTCGACGGCGTCGATGCGGAGTGGGACAAGTTCAGCGACCTCGCCACCTACGACCGGTTCACCCGCGACTGGCTGACAGCGGCGCGCCACGCGCTGAAGGACGACGGCACGCTGTGGGTGATCGGCACCTACCACAACATCTTCCGGGTCGGCGCCATCCTGCAGGATCTCGGCTTCTGGATCCTGAACGACATCGTCTGGCGCAAGTCGAACCCGATGCCGAACTTCCGCGGCACCCGCTTCACCAACGCGCACGAGACGCTGATCTGGGCCGCCAAGTCCCCCGACAGCCGCTACACCTTCAACTACGACGCGATGAAGGCGCTGAACGAGGAACTGCAGATGCGCAGCGACTGGACGCTGCCGATCTGCAGCGGCGGCGAGCKGCTGAAGATCGACGGCCGCAAGGCGCATCCGACGCAGAAGCCCGAGGCGCTGCTGTGGCGCGTCCTCCTGTCTTCGACCCGGGCAGGGGAGACCATCCTCGACCCGTTCTTCGGCAGCGGCACCACCGGCGCGGTGGCCAAGCGCCTCGGCCGCAAATTCATCGGCGTCGAGCGCGAGGAGACCTATGCCCGCGTCGCCGCCCAGCGCATCGCCACGATCGAATCGCCGGCCGACCCAAGCATGCTCGACACCCTGTCGAAGCGACAGGCGCCGCGCGTGCCGTTCGGCTGGGTGCTGGAGCGCGGCATGCTGCGGCCGGGCGACCGGCTGTTCGACACCCAGCGCCGCTACGTCGCCAAGGTGCGGGCCGACGGCACGCTGATCGCCAGCAACAGCGAGGGCGACCATGCCGGATCGATCCATCGGGTCGGCGCGGCGCTGCAGGGCGCGCCCTCCTGCAACGGCTGGACCTTCTGGCACTACGAGGCGCAGCGCGACCGTCTGGCCCCGATCGACCTGCTGCGCCAGAAGATCCGGGCCGAGATGGCGGTTCACTGACGGCATCGTAGGTTGGGTTCGCATCGCGAACCCAACATCTTGCCACTCGAATCCATGTTGGGTTCGCAAGAGCGAACCCAACCTACATCTCACGTTAGTTCAGCTTGCCAACCGATTGTATTTCCTCAGGATCTCCCGCAGCCGTTCATGCGGGATCGCATGCAGCGTGTTGCCGTCGCGGCCGGTCATGGTCTCGGCCGCGACCAGGGCATTGACGATCGCCTCCTCGGTCGCCTGGGCCGCGGCCTCGATCAGCCCGTCCATCGCATCGTTCGGCAGCACCTGCACCAGCCGGCTGTCCCTGCGGCTGAAGGCGCCGGGATTGGCGGTTGAAAAGGCGAGGAAGATGTCGCCGCTGCCATTGGCGCCGTAACCGCCGGTGCGGGCGATGCCGATCGGCGCGCGCCGGGCCAGGCGCTTCAGCTGGTGCGGCAGCAGGGGCGCGTCGGTGGCGATGACGACGATGATCGAGCCGGTGTCGCGGTCCGAGGCCAGGTCGGGCAGTAGGTCCGGGATCTCGCGCCCGACCGGCACGCCGGCGATCATCAGGTTCTTGCGGCGGCCGAAATTGCCCTGCACCAGCACGCCGACGACGTGGCCGCCCTCTTCGGGTGAGAGCTTACGCGAGGCAGTGCCGGTACCGCCCTTGAATCCGAACAGCGACATGCCGGTGCCGCCGCCGACATTGCCCTCCGCCACCGGGCCCGGCCGGGCGCCGTCCAGAGCTTCGACCGCATGCTCCGCCGCGACGTGGAAGCCGTTGATGTCGTTCAGGGTCCCGTCATAGGTCTCGGCCACCACCGGCAGGCACCAGTAGATGTCGTGGGTCAGCGGCGCCACCAGCCCGTTTCGGCCCTGCCAGCCGATCACGGCGTCGCGCACCACGCCGACGCTATGGCTGTTGGTGATCATCAGCGGCCCTTCGAGGAAGCCGGATTCCTCGATCCAGATCGTCCCGGTCATCTCGCCATTGCCGTTCAGCACGGCGGTGCCGGCGAAGACCGGATCGAAGACGCGGCCACGCGGCAGGATGGCGGTGACGCCGGTGCGGGCCGGCCCGCGGCCGATCTCCAGCCTGCCGTCGCCGGAGATGATGGTGGCCGTGCCGACCTCGATCCCGGCGATGTCGGTGATGGCGTTGAGCCGCCCCGGCTCGCCGTCGAAGGGGATGCCCAGGTCCCGGGCTCGCGGCTTGGTCATCGTCGGCTCCTCGGCTGCGTCGTCCTTCCGAGCTAGCGTGGCGGCACGGGTCTGTCCATGCCGGTCAGCCCGGCCGCTGCCGCACCAGCCGCTTCGGCGCCACCTCGCGCCAGGCCTCCGTCACCAGCGCCGCTATCTGCTCGTCATCGACCGCGGGCAGCGTGACGAAGGTCCAGACCAGCCGGCCCCAGCGCGCCGGGGCGAAGGCCTCGGGACGAGCCGTGAACAGCATCTCCTGATGGTCGTGTGGCAGCTTCAGCACGGCCCGGCGCTCCGCCGGGCGCAGCACGGCGAAGATCCTGCCGCCGACCCGGAAGGACGGCCGCTCCCAATGCGCCTCCTCCGTCACCTCCGGCAGGGCCAGCGCGGCCCGCCGGACCGCCTCCTCATCCGCCATCTGAAGTCTCCCTCCCATCCCACGGCAAGGATGCGCGCCTGCGTCCTGGTTTGCCTGGAGAATTTTTGCGGTTATGCTGCCGGCCTCACACAGCAGGAGAGGCCCTGATGGATCGCAGCACGGAACGGCACTTCACCCGCCCCGTCACGCTGCCTCCGTCGAGCCGCCATGCCTCTCCTTGCCGCCGAGTCGCTGTCCCACCACACCCCTGACCACCGCCCGCTGTTCGAGGACCTGACGCTCGCCTTCGGGGCCGAGCGGACGGGCCTCGTCGGCCGCAACGGTGTCGGCAAGTCCACGCTGCTGCGCCTGCTGCTGGGCGAAATCCCGCCGCAATCCGGCCGGATCCTGCGCCAGGGCCGCATCGGCATGCTGCCCCAGACCGTCCGGGTCCTGCCCGGCATGACCGCCGCCGATGCGCTCGGCATCGCCCGGCCCTGGCCCGGCTCGACCGGCTGCTGCTGGGGGAGGGCGGTGAGGAGGATCTCGCCGCCGCCGACTGGACGGTGGAGGAGCGCGCGGCCGCGGCGCTGCCCAAGCTGGACCTGCCTGCCGATCTCGACCTGCGCCGGCCGCTCGGCACGTTGAGCGGCGGCGAGGCCACCCGCCTGGCCCTGGCCGGGCTGCTGGTCGACCCGCCGGACATGCTGGTGCTGGACGAGCCGACCAACAACCTCGATACCGATGGGCGCGACGCCATCTGCGCCCTGCTGGAAAGCTGGCGCGGCGGCGCCCTGGTGGTGAGCCACGACCGCGGGGTGCTGCGCCGGATGGACCGGATCGTCGAGCTCTCCGGCCTCGGCGTCCGCAGCTACGGCGGCAATTGGGACGACTACCGGGCCCGGCGCGAGGCCGATGCCGAGGCGGCGCAGCGCGGCCTGTCCCAGGCAGAGCAGGAGGTGACGCGGCTGGCGCGGGAGCGGCAGGCGGCCGTGGAGCGCAAGGCCAGGAGCGATTCCCGCGGCCGGAAATCCCGCGCAGGCGGCGGCCAGGCCAAGATCCTGCTCGACTTCAAGAAGGAGAAGGCCGGGCAGAGCCAGGGGCGTCAGATCGGCCTGCGCGACCGCCGGGAGGAGGGGGCCGAGGCGGCGCTGGCGGAGGCGCGTGCCACGGTCGAGCGGACCGAGACGCTGGCGGCGTCGCTGCCGTCGACCGGGCTGGCCGCCGGCACCTCAGTGCTCGCCTTCGAGCATGTCTCCTGGTCGCCGCCGAGCGCGGGCCGGCCGGTGCTGCGCGACCTGTCCTTCACCGTCACCGGGCCGGAGCGGCTGGCGGTGACCGGGCCGAACGGCGCCGGCAAGTCGACGCTGCTGCGCCTCGCGACCGGGGAACTGGAGCCGGCTGAGGGCCGGGTCCGCCGCTTCGGCGGCGGCATCGCCATGCTTGACCAGCGGGCCGGCGGGCTACGGCCGGAGCGCACCATCCTGGAGAATTTCCGGGCGATGCACCCGGATGCGACCGACAATGCCTGCCGGGCGGCGCTGGCGCGCTTCCTGTTCCGGGCCGATGCGGCGCTGCGCCTGGTCGGCGAACTCAGCGGCGGCGAGACGCTACGGGCGGCGCTGGCCTGCGTGCTGGGCGGGCCGCGGCCGCCGCGGCTGCTGGTCCTGGACGAGCCGACCAACCATCTCGACCTCGACTCGATCGCGGCGATCGAGCGGGCGGTGGCCGCCTATGACGGCGCCCTGCTGGTGGCCAGTCACGACCAGGACTTCCTCGCTGCGGTCGGCATCGGCCGGGTCATCGCCCTGAATAAATGAAAAGCGGGCCCGAAGGCCCGCTTCCCCCGCACGCACTGAGAAGGCGGAGCTTAATCCAGCCCTTCGAACAGCGCGGTCGACAGGTAGCGCTCGGCGATCGAGGGCACGATCACGACGATCTTCTTGCCCTCGTTCTCCGGCCGGGCGCCGACCTCGAGCGCCGCGGCCAGGGCGGCGCCGGAGGAGATGCCGGCCGGGATCCCCTCCAGCTTGGCGACCTGGCGGGCGATCTGGAAGGCGCGCTCGTTCGAGATCCGCACGACCTCGTCGATGACCTTGGTGTTCAGCACGCCGGGCACGAAGCCGGCGCCGATGCCTTGGATCTTATGCGGGCCGGGGTTGCCGCCGGACAGCACCGGGCTGTCCTCCGGCTCCACCGCGATCGCCTTGAAGCTCGGCTTGCGCGGCTTGATCACCTCGGCCACGCCGGTAATGGTGCCGCCGGTGCCGACGCCCGAGATCAGGATGTCGACGCCGCCCTGGGTGTCGTTCCAGATCTCTTCGGCTGTGGTGCGGCGGTGGATCTCCGGGTTGGCGGGGTTCTCGAACTGCTGCGGGATGATCGCGTTCGGGATGCTCTGGACCAGCTCCTCGGCCTTGGCGATGGCACCCTTCATGCCCTTCGGGCCCTCGGTCAGGTGCAACTCGGCGCCCAGCAGCTTCAGCATCTTGCGCCGTTCGACCGACATGGTCTCGGGCATGGTCAGGATCAGGCGGTAGCCCTTGGCCGCGGCGACGAAGGCCAGCGCGATGCCGGTGTTGCCCGAGGTCGGCTCGATCAGCGTGCTGACGCCCGGCTTGATCTTGCCCGCGGCTTCCAGCGTCTCGATCATCGCCAGGCCGATGCGGTCCTTCACGCTCGACAGCGGGTTGTAGAATTCCAGCTTGGCCAGGATGTCGGCCCTGGCGTCATGGGCCTCGGCCAGCTTCTTCACCCGCACCAGCGGGGTCGCGCCGATCGTGTCGAGGATCGAGTCGTAGATCTTGCCTCGGAACTCGGTCTTCCCGGCGGTGGAAGCGGACATATTACTCTCCAGGGGCGTAAATAGGTTGATCAACATTTATACGCGCCAGCCCTGGGGAAGGCCAGCCGCTCGGATCAACCCGGGCAGAGCTCAGATCGAGAAGTCGACGGGGGCAGCCCGCTCGCGCGGGATGCCCTTCTCGCGGGCCTGGTTGGCCAGATCCTCGATGCTCAGGGCGTCGAGCCTCTTGACCGCCTCCTCCTGGAGCTCGGCCCAGAGCGGACGGACGACCTCCTGGCCCAGGCGGGATCCCGGCGGCAGCGCCTCCTCGTCATCGGCCGCCGTCTCCAGCGACCTGATGGCGCGGACGATCTCGCCGACGGTGATCCGCCGGCGCTCCCGCGCCAGGCGATAGCCGCCGCGGGGCCCACGCACCCCGGTCAGGATGTCGACCCGGACCAGTTGCTGCAGCACCTGCTCCAGATATCGGCGCGGGATGCCCTGGCGCTTGGTGATCTCGGCGCTCTGCACCGGCGTGTCGACGGCGTTGTAAGCGATGTCGAGAACCGCTTCGATCGCGAACAGCATCTTCTTCGGCAGGCGGAACATCCGTCAGGCTCCCGTTCCGGTGGATCCATAGCCGCCCGTGCCGCGGGCAGTGGTGTCGAGGCTCGGCCGCTCGTCCCAGGCCACGGTCGCGTGGCGGGCCACGACCATCTGGGCGATGCGCATGCCCCGGGTGATGGCGACAGGCTCGTCGCCATGGTTGATCAGCACCACGCCGATCTCGCCCCGATAGTCGGAATCGATCGTGCCGGGCGCGTTGACGATGGTGATGCCGTGCTTGAGGGCGAGGCCGGAGCGCGGGCGCACCTGCGCCTCCCAGCCGGCCGGCAGGGCGATGGCGATGCCGGTCGGGATCAGCGCCCGGCGGCCGGGCGCCACCGTCACTGGTTCCGCCACCGCCGCGAGCAGGTCCAGCCCGGCCGACTGCGCGGTGGCGGCGGCGGGCAGGGGCAGGTCGGCGCCATGCGGCAGTCGGGTGACGGCGATGGAAACGGCTTCGGTCATCGGCTCGCGATCAGCCTTTCTCGAAATGGCGGGCGATCGCGCCGGCCAGGCGGGTGCCGATATCGGCCTTGCTCAGTCGCGGCCAGGTCTGGGCGCCGTCGGTGGTGATCAGGTGCAGGATGTTCGAATCACCACCGAAGGCCTGGGTGCCGGGCGACACGTCATTGGCCAGGATCCAGTCGCAGCCCTTGCGGGCGCGCTTGGCCTGGGCGTGGGCGATCACGTTCTCGGTCTCGGCGGCGAAGCCGACCACCAGGGCCGGCCGGTCGGGGCCGGGGGCGCTCAGCGTCGCCAGGATGTCGGGGTTTTCCGCCAGGGCCAGGGCCGGCGGCCCGCCGGCGCCCTTCTTGATCTTCTGGCTGGATGGCGTGGCGACGCGCCAGTCGGCTACGGCGGCGGCGCAGATTGCGGCGTCGGCGGGCAAGGCCGCGCGGCAGGCGGCCAGCATCTCGTCGGCCGTCTCGATCGGCACCAGGGTGACGCCGTGCGGCGCCGACTCATGGGTCGGGCCGCTCACCAGCGTCACCCGCGCCCCAGCTTGACACAGAGCGGTGGCGATGGCGTGGCCCTGCTTGCCGGAGGAACGGTTGGCGATATAGCGCACCGGGTCGATCGGCTCATGCGTCGGGCCGCTGGTGACGATGATATGGCGGTCCTGCAGCGGGCCGCCGGTGCCGAAGCGGTCGAATTCGGTGAAATAGACCTCGACGGCGGCGACGATCTCCAGCGGCTCGGCCATGCGGCCGAACCCGTATTCGCCGCAGGCCATCTCGCCCTGGTTCGGCCCGACCAAGCGCACACCGCGGCGCTGCAGCAGCGCCAGGTTGTCCCGGGTCGCCGGATGGTCCCACATCCGGACGTTCATCGCCGGCGCCGCCAGCACCGGCTTGTCGGTGGCCAGCAACGCGGTGGTGGCCAAGTCATCAGCCAAGCCGGCCGCCATCCGGGCCAGGATGTTGGCGGTGGCCGGCGCCACCACCAGCAGGTCGGCGTCGCGCGACAGCCGGATGTGGCCCATCTCCGATTCGTCGGTCAGCGAGAACAACTCGCCATAGACCTTGTCCTCGGTCAGGGCCGAGACGGCGAGGGGGGTGACGAATTCGGTCGCGGATTTGGTCAGGATGCAGCGCACCCGGGCACCGCGCTCGCGCAGGCGCCGGATCAGGTCCAGCGACTTGTAGGCGGCGATGCCGCCGGCGATGACCAGCAGGATGCGGCGGTCACGCAGCGTCAGCGTCACGGCAGGGTCCCAGGGCGGCGGAAGGCGAATTACATCGCATGAATGTTCTTTAGGGCGCCCAGCCGGATTCGGCAAGCCCTACAATCGCCGCTTGCGACGAAATGCGCGACAGGGGGCGTGAAATCCGGTGCGCTCCGGGCCTGATCAGATCTCGCAATATTCGTCAGCAGGCGTGCCAAACTGAGCCCTGTGCGCGTTCCAGAACGCCATCAGGGCCGCGGTTTCTTCTTCGATGCGCTGGCGCTCTGTTTTCGGAGGCTGATCGTCTGAAGCCTTCTTTCGCTCACGGTCGGGCATGGTGCCTCCTCTTCGAAAGCCTCAAATCCGCCAGCCCGAATGGATCGCGGCGATGCCGGCCGACAGGTTGGTCCAGCGCACTCGCTCCAGCCCGGCGGCCTCGATTCGCTCGGCCAGGCTCGGCTGGTCGGGGAAGCGGCGGATGCTCTCGACCAAGTAGCGGTAGCTGTCCTCGTCCTTGGCCACCACCTTGCCCATGCGTGGGATCACGGCGCGGGAATAGAGGTCGTAGGCGCGATCCAGGCCGGGCAGGACGACCTTGCTGAACTCCAGGCAGAAGAAGCGCCCGCCCGGCTTCAGCACCCGCCGCGCCTCGCGCAGCGCGTCGTCGATCCGGGTCACGTTCCGCAGGCCGAAGGAGATGGTGTAGACGTCGACCGACCGGTCGGCGACCGGCAGCGATTCGGCGTTGCCGACCATGTGCAGGATCGGGCCGACCCGGCCGCGGTCGATCGCCCGGTCGCGGCCGACCGCGACCATGCCTTCGGTCAGGTCGCAGATGATGGCGCGGGCGCCCTGGCCTGCGCCGTCCACGCCGGCGCGGTCGAGGAAGCGGAAGGCGATGTCGCCGGTGCCGCCGGCCACGTCCAGCAGGATCTCGCCCGGACGGGGGCGGATCGCGGCGATGAACTGCGCCTTCCACAGCCGGTGGACGCCGCCGCTCATCAGGTCGTTCATCAGGTCGTAGCGCTGGGCCACGCTGCTGAAGACGCCATGGACGCGGTGGGTCTTCTCCGTCGGGTCGACCTCGGTGTCGCCGAACCAGCGGGACTCGGGATTGTGGGGCGCGTCGCTCATGGCCGGGACCATAGCGTCCGCCGCCGGGTCGTGCCAGTGTGCCGGCCATGCCCGAGCTACCCGAAGTCGAGACCGTTCGCCGCGGCCTTGTGCCCGTCCTGGAAGGCCAGCGCCTGGCCCGCGTCGAGCAGCGCCGCCCCGACCTGCGTTTCCCGCTGCCCGAGCGGATGGTCGAGCGGCTGACCGGCCGCCGCGTCGTCCGCCTGGACCGCCGCGCCAAATACCTGCTGATCCATCTCGACGACGGCATGGTGCTGCTGATCCATCTCGGCATGTCGGGCCGGATGATGGTCACCCAGGGCCGACCGCAGAGCGTCAGCCCGCACGACCATGTGGTGTTCGAGACGGAAGCCGGGTCGGTCGTCACCTTCAACGACGCCCGCCGCTTCGGCATGATGGACCTGGTCAGCCAGAACGCGCTGCACACCCACAAGGCACTGGAGGCGCTGGGGCCGGAACCGTTGTCGGACGAGTTCGACGCCGCCTATCTGGACCAGGTGCTGGCCCGCAAGATCACGCCGATCAAGGCGGCGCTGCTGGACCAGCGCGTGGTCGCCGGTCTCGGCAACATCTATGTCTGCGAGGCGCTGTGGGCGGCGCACATCTCGCCCCGCCGGGTCGCGGCCTCGGTGGCCGGGGTGCGGGCGGCGCGGCTGGTGCCGGAGATCAAGGCGGTGCTGCAGCGCGCCATTGAGGCCGGCGGATCGTCTTTGCGCGACTATGTCCAGGTCGACGGCGAGCTTGGCTATTTCCAGCATTCCTGGTCGGTCTACGACCGCGAGGGCGAGCCGTGCCGGACGCCGGGATGCCGTGGCACCGTGCGGCGCCTGGTCCAGTCCGGCCGCAGCACCTTCTTCTGCCCGGTCTGCCAGCGCTGACCGGGCGTTCGATCAATCGAAGATGCGGAGGAGCGTTTCATGACCGCAAGCTACGAGACCATCCTGGTCGAGACCCGGGGGCGGGTCGGCCTGATCACGCTGAACCGGCCGCAGGCGTTGAACGCCCTGAACGACGCGATCTTCCGGGACCTCGCCCAGGCCCTGATGGCCTTCGACGCGGATGACGGCGTCGGCGCCGTCGTCCTGACCGGGTCGGAAAAGGCCTTCGCCGCCGGGGCCGATATCAAGGAGATGGCGTCGAAGGACTTCATCGCCGCCTATCGCGGCAACCTGATCGAGAACTGGACCTGCATCACCAAGCTGCGCAAGCCGATCATCGCCGCTGTCGCCGGCTACGCCCTCGGCGGCGGCTGCGAGATCGCGATGATGTGCGACTTCATCATCGCTGCCGACACGGCGAAGTTCGGCCAGCCGGAGATCAAGCTGGGCACCATCCCCGGCTCCGGCGGCACCCAGCGGCTGACCAAGCTGATCGGCCGGTCGAAGGCGATGGACCTGGTTCTGACCGGCCGGATGATGGATGCGGCGGAGGCCGAGCGGTCGGGGCTGGTCGCCCGCGTCGTGCCGGCGGCCGAGTTGCTGGACGTGGCGGTGAAGGCGGCGGAGACCATCGCCGGTTATTCCCTGCCGATCGCGATGATGGCGAAGGAGGCGGTGCACCGCGCCGACGAGACGCCGCTGGCCGAGGGCATCCTGTTCGAGCGGCGGCTGTTCCACGCCACCTTCGCCACCGACGATCGCCGCGAGGGCATGGCCGCCTTCGCCGAGAAGCGTCCGGCAGCGTTCAAACACCGCTGACCCGAACGAAAACAGCGGGCCCGAGCGCCCGCCGTTTCCAGTCATTCCAGTGCCTGCGCCTCAGTCGCGGCCGGGACCGACCGCCCAGGCGCCGGGGCCGAAGGCGGTGACCATGAGGAGGCCGCCGGCGATGGCGAGGTTCTTCATCGCGTGCAACTGGTTCATCGCCGCGTCGGCATCGGTCATCGTCCAGAAGTGATGGACCAGGACGATGGTCAGGAGAACGAACCCGGCCATGATGAAGGCGGCGATGCGCGAGAACAGACCGAGGATCAACAGGATGCCGCCGCCGAGCTCGACCAGGATGGTCAGCGCGGCGAACAGCTGCGGCACCGGCAGGCCGTTCGAGGCGACGTAGCCGACGGTGCCCTCGAAGCCGGTCAGCTTCATCCAGCCGGACACCACGAACAGGACGGCGAGGAAGATGCGGGCGAAAAAGGCGAAGAACGAGGAGAAGGCCGACATTTCACCATCCGAGCGAGTTGATTCGATGCGACACTATGACATCAACCGCTTCGCTCGGATGGAGAAATCTGCAGAAACAGTGTGTTGACGGGCAGCGGCCTCAGCTCTTCACCTCGAAGCCGGCGCCGGTGGCGAACTTCCACAGATTGCGGTAGCCCAGCCGGGCATAGGTCAGCGGGTGCGCCTTGGCCGGATCCTGCTCGGCCTCCACCACCATCCAGCCGCTATAGCTCTTCGGCAGGGCGTCGAAGATCCGCGGGAAATCGATCAGGCCGTCGCCGGGCACGGTGAACAGCCCGCCGATGACGCCGTCGAGGAAGCTCCAATCCTCGTCGTGCACGGTCTGCAGCACGTCGCGGCGCACATCCTTGGCGTGGACGTGGTTGATCCGGCTGGCATAGCGCTTGGCCAGCGCCGCCGGGTCGCCGCCGGCCACGGTCATGTGGCCCGAATCCAGCAGCAGCCCGACCGACAGGCCTGTGTGCTGCATCAGAAGGTCGACCTCGGCCTCGCTCTGCACCAGCGTGCCCATGTGGTGGTGATAGGCCAGCCGGACGCCGCGCTTCGCCATGTGGTCGCCGACGGCGGTCAGCTTGCGGCCGAACTCCGGCCAGGTATCCTCCGGCAGGGTCGGGCGCTGCGACAGCGGCGTGCCGCGGTCGCCGTGCACGGCGCCGGAGGTGTCGCAGAACACCATGACTTTGCAGCCGAGCGCGGCGAGCAGGGCGAGGTGCGGCTCCATCGCCTCGATTTCCTGATCGACCGACCGGCCAATCAGGTTGGCGCTGTACCAGCCGGAGATCAGGGCCAGGCGGTGCGCCCCCAGGATCGGCCGCAGCTTGTCGGCCTGGCGCGGGAATTTGTTGCCCAGCTCGATGCCAGTGAAGCCGGCCTCGCGCGCCTCGAACAGGCAAGTCTCGAGTGGCGTCTCGCCGCCCAGCTCCGGCAGGTCGTCGTTGCTCCAGGCGATCGGGTTGGTGCCGAGGGTGACGGTCATCGCGGCGGTCTCGTCGGGTTCGTGTGCAGGGAATGGATCAGGCGTCGTGCCCGGTGACGGGATGTCCGGCCAGTTGTTCCTCATAACCGGCGCGGGCCCGGCGCACCGGGTCGCGGTCGGAGACCTCGGGGACGGCCACGTCCCACCAGGCGCCGCCAGCCTCGGTCGTCACCACCGGGTCGGTGTCGACAACGATGACGGTGGTCTGGTCGGTAGCCTTGGCGCGCAGCAGCGCCCCTTCCAGCTCGGCGATGCCCGAGACCTTCTCCGACACAGCCCCCATGCTGGCGGCATGCAGGGCGAAGTCGATCGGCTGGGCGCCGTCGATGTCGCGGAACAGGTTGTTGAAGGAGGCGCCGCCGGTCGCGTTCTGCAGCCGGTTGATGCAGCCGAAGCCGCGGTTGTCGAGCACGACGATGGTCAGCTTGACGCCCTGCTGCACCGCGGTTGCGATCTCGGAGTTCATCATCATGTAGCTGCCGTCGCCGACCAGGACATAGACCTCGCGGTCCGGCCGGGCCAGCTTGACCCCGAGGCCGCCGGCGATCTCATAGCCCATGCAGGAATAGCCATATTCCAGGTGGTAGCCGCCCGGCGCATCGGTGCGCCACAGCTTGTGCAACTCGCCCGGCAGGCCGCCGGAGGCGCAGACCACGATGGCGCCGCGCCCGGCCGCCCGGTTGACGGCGCCCAGCACCTGGGCGTCGGAGGGCAGGGGGGCATTGCTGGCGGCGGTGGCGCGATCGACCGACGCGGTCCACTCCGCGATCAGCCCCTTCGTCCGGTCGGACTGGGCCTTCGGCGCGGTCCAGGAGCCCAAAGCCTCGGACAGCTCGTCGAGGCCACGGCGGGCGTCGGCGACCAGCGGCAGGGCACCGTGCTTGCCGGCGTCGAACACGGCGGCGTTCAGCTGGATCAGCGTCCGCCCCGGTGCCCGGAACAGGGCACGGGAGCCGGTGGTGAAGTCCTGCAGCCGGGTGCCGACCGCCAGCACGACATCGGCGTCGACTGCCAGCGCATTGGCGGCGCTGCTGCCGGTAACTCCGATCGAGCCGGCATTGGCCGGGTGGTTCCAGGCCAGGCTGCCCTTGCCGGCCTGGGTCTCGGCCACCGGCAGGCCGTGGCGCTCGGCGAATGCGGCAAGGGCTTTGGCGGCGCCGGAATACAGCACGCCGCCGCCGGCGATCACCAGCGGCCGCTCGGCCTTCCGCAGCGCCGCGACGACCTGGGCCAACTCGGCCTCGTCCGCACCGGGGCGGCGGATCCGGTGCACCTGGTCCTCGAAAAACCAGGCCGGGAAGTCGTAGGCCTCGGCCTGGACGTCCTGGCACAGCGCCAGCGTCACGGGCCCGCATTCGGCCGGATCGGTCAGCACCGCCAGGGCGCGGGGCAGGGCGGTCAGGATCTGCTCCGGCCGGGTGATCCGGTCAAAATAGCGCGACACCGGGCGGAAGCAGTCATTGGCGCTGACCGTGCCGTCGCCGAAATCCTCGACCTGCTGCAGCACCGGGTCGGGCCGGCGGCTGGCATAAATGTCGCCGGGCAGCAGCAGCACCGGCAGCCGGTCGACATGGGCCAAGGCGGCCGCCGTCACCAAGTTGGTGGCGCCCGGGCCGATCGAGGTGGTGACCGCCATCATCCGGCGCCGGAACTTCGCCTTGGCATAGGCGACCGCGGACAGGGCCATGGCCTGCTCGTTATGCGCCCGCAGCGTCGGCAGGTCCTCGCGATGAGCGTACAGCGCCTCGCCCATGCCGGCGACATTGCCGTGGCCGAAGATCGCCCAGCAGCCGGCGAACAGGCGCTCGCGCCGGCCCCCGTCATCCTCGGTCCATTGCGCGGCGAGGTGGCGCACCAGGGCCTGCGCCATGGTCAAACGCACGGTTCCCATCCCTATCGCTCCTTCAGGCCGCGGCTTGCGCTGCGGCGCGGGCATTCTCCCAGGCGGCGATCAGGCTGCCATAGCTGGCGGCCATCCGTCTCACCGCTTCGTCATCATCGATGCGCCCGGCGATCCAGTCCTCGGCGGCGCGGCCGAAGATGGTGCGGCCGACCGCGAAGCCGCGGCACCAGGGCTGGCGGGCGGCCAGGGTGAAGGCGGCCGTCAGCTCCTCCTCCGGCGCTTCCAGCCCGAGGAGCACCACGCCGCGGCAATGCGGGTCGCGCCGGGCGATTACCTCCTGGATGGCATGCCACGCCGCTTCGGAGGGCGGCGGCGGCAGCTTCCACCAGTCCGGGTGGATGCCGATGCCGTAGAGATGGTCCAGCGCCCGGGCCACGGTGCGGTCATCGGCCGGCATCGACTTCGGCGGGATCACCTCGATCAGCAGCTCGTGCCGGGTGGCCCGGCTGGCGTCGAACAGGGCCAATAGCTGGCGGTCCTGTTCGGCCTGGATCTGCGGCGGGTCGTCCGGGTGGTACTGCACCAGGCACTTCACCACATGCTCCAGCGGCCATTCCCGCAGGGTGACGCCGACATCCGGACCGCCCTCGAAGCGCAGCGGGCGCGATCCCGGCAGCTCGATCGGTCGGCCGATCCAGGCGCCGCTGCCGGCGGCGGCAAACAGCGCCTCGCTGCCCAGCCGCCCGTCGATCAGCACGCCGAAGCCGGGCCGGTCGCCATGCGCCTGCTTCGCCGCCTGCCAGGCCAGCAGCTTGAACTCGCCGATCCGCTCCGGGTCGACGCCGTGGCGCGCGACCATCTCCTCCAGCTGCGAGCGATGGTCGAAGGCCATGGCATGGACCTCGGGCCAGTCGCGGATCCGGGTCGTCGCCCAGTGCACCTGGTTGAGGGTGGGGTCTTCGCGCAGCCGGTGATGGGCGCTGCCCCCGGCCAGGAACTGCGACAGCTCGGTCCAGCTGGGGTAGGAGGGCGCGCAGCCGTGCCGCGACACGGCGAAGGCGCCGCAGGCATTGGCGTAACGGCAGGCGGCCTCGACCGGCTCGTCGCGCAGCCAGCCGCGCAGGAAGCCGGCCATGAAGCCGTCGCCGGCGCCCAGCACGTTGTAGACCTCGACCGGGAAGCCGGGGCCCTTCACCCCCTGCTCGATGTCGTCCGGGATCGCTCCCGGGAACACGACGCAGCCCATCGGCCCGCGCTTGACCACGATGGTGGCGGCGCTCAGCTCGCGGACCCGGCGCAGCGCCGCCAGCGTGTCGGTGGCGCCGCCGGCGATGTGGATCTCCTCCTCGGTGCCGACGATCAGGTCGCACTCCGGCAGGATCGCCTGCAGATGGGTGGTGACGGCCGAGCTCTCGACGAAGCGCTCCTCGCCCAGCCCGTGGCCGGTCAGGGCCCACAGCACCGGGCGGTAGTCGATGTCCAGCGCCACCTTGCGGCCATGGGCATGGGCCAGCCGCATCGCCTTCCGGCTCATCGCCGCGACCGAGGGGGTGGAGAAATGGGTGCCGGTGACGACCACGGCGCGGGCCGAGGCGATGAAGGCCTCGTCGATATCGTCCTCGGTCAGCGCCATGTCGGCGCAGTCCTCGCGGTAGAAGATCAGCGGGAAGGTGTGGCGGTCGCGGATGCCGAGGATGACCAGAGCGGTCAGCCGCTGCTTGTCGCTGATGACATGGCTGGTGTCGACGCCCTCGGCCGCCAGCTGCTCGCGGATGAAGCGGCCCATATGCTCGTCGCCGACCCGGGTCAGCAGGGCGGTGCGCAGGCCCAGCCGGGCGCCGCCGACCGAGATGTTGGTCGGGCAGCCGCCGACATATTTGGCGAAGGACGCCATGTCCTCCAGCCGGCCGCCGACCTGCTCGCCATAGAGGTCGACCGAGGACCGGCCGATGCAGATGACGTCGAGCACCGGATCAGCCATGACGCGAGCCCCCCTCCGGGCGCCAGAACTCGGCCTGGGCGTCCATGGTCCAGCGATGCTCCTCGGTGAACTCCGGCACGGTGTAGGGGTTGCCGGCCAGATGCCGGATCACCCAGGCGTAGTACATGCCGTAGCCGGGCGCGGCGCATTGCGCGTGGTCGAAGCCGTCGAAGATCTTGATGGTGTCGTTCGCCCGCACCTTCAGCACCGTCTCGCCCAGCTCGGCATGGCCATAGCCGCGCGGATCGGTGAAGCGGTAGTGGTAGATCTCCGGCTGCGGGTGGTGGTGCGGCGGATAGCTCGACCAGCGGCCGGGGAAGGTCACCACCTCGCCCAGCACCAGCTCGGCATTCGGGTCGCTGTTGCGCAGGTCGAAGATGGTGCGGACATAGCGGTAGCAGGCGTCGTCGACCTGATCCTTGCCGCGATGCTCGTTCGGCACGTCCGCCGGCTGGAACAGGCGCGACGGGAACGGCTTGGCGTTCTTCGCCTCGTAGACCGTGAACTCGGCCTCGGTCTCGGCCGAAAGCCGCACCCGGGCGCCRGCGGCGACATGGACGGCGCTGGCCGATTCATCGAACAGCGACGCTCGCGTGAAGCGCACGGACTGGTTGTCCACGTTCGCCTCGGCGGTGCCGGACATCAGCAGCCAAGCGGTCTCGTTCGCGGTCTCGATCTCGCGGCTCTCGCCTGGCGCCAGCTTCAGCACCGAGACGGCGATGCCGGTGTCGTCCTCGGGCTCGTCGAAACGGGTGATCTGCGTCAGCCCCGGGCCGAAGCCGCCGCGGTGGCCGGTCAGATGGCGGGTCATTGCTGGTCCTCCCCAGGGCGATTTCGGTCAAATAGAACAAATATTCCATTTGACTGCAACCTCAGAATTCTGATTTTTCTATCGCAGCAGGCTGCCGCCGGGCCGATGATCCGGCGCACCGCGAAAGGGAGAACCATGCTCAAGATCTGCCAGTTCGGTGCCGGACGGATCGGGAAGATCCATGCCGACAACATCGCCCGGAACCCGCGGACGCAACTGGTCACCGTGGTCGACGTTCATCGCGAGTCGGCCGAGGCGCTGGCGAAGCAGCATGGCGCCGCGGTCGGGGACGGCCTGGCGGCGCTGGACGGCGCCGACGCAGTGGTGAKCGCCAGCTCGACCGACACCCATGCCGACCTGATCGAGGCGGCCGCCAAGGCCGGCAAGGCAATCTTCTGCGAGAAGCCGATCGACCTCGACAGCGCCCGGGTCGAAGGCTGCCTCGACATCGTCGCCCAGGCCGGCGTGCCGCTGGCGCTCGGCTTCAACCGGCGTTTCGACCCCAGCTTCGAGGCGGTCCATGCCGGCATCGCCGAGGGCCGCATCGGCAAGGTCGAGCTGGTGGCGATCACCAGCCGCGATCCCGGCCCGCCGCCGGCCAGCTACATCCGCGTCTCCGGCGGGCTGTTCCGGGACATGATGATCCACGATTTCGACATCGCCCGCTGGCTGCTGGGCGAGGAGCCGGTGGAGATCTACGCGACGGCCAGCAACCTGGTCGACCCGGCGATCGGCGCCGAGGGCGACGTCGACACCGCGGTGGTCACGCTGAAGACCGCGGGCGGCGCCATCGCCCAGATCTCGAACAGCCGCCGCGCCGTCTACGGCTACGACCAGCGGGTCGAGGCCTTCGGCTCGCTCGGCATGCTGCGGGCCGAGAACCGGGCCGCGACTACGGTCGAATATGCCGGCGCCGATGGGGTGGTGCGGGACAAGCCGCTGCATTTCTTCCTGGAACGCTATGCCGAGGCCTATCGGCGCGAGCTCGACGACTTCATCGACGCGGTGCTGGAGGGACGGGCGCCCCGGGCCGGCGGCGAGGATGGCAGGCGCGCCCTCCTGCTCGCCGACGCGGCGTGGGAATCGGTGAAGACCGGCGCCCCGGTGCGGCTGTCACGCTGAGTCATCCTCGAATTGTCCTGCGAAAGATTCTCTCCGGCCTCGGCCGAACGCCTATGGTCAAGGCGCTCGGCCTGAGGTTATAGTTCGGCCGGGTGTCTTCTGTAGGCTCGGCTGAGGGGTAGAGAGACGTTACTTCGCCCGCGGGTGGTCGTCACGCGCGGGCTGGTTGTCTCTAGGTAACGAATGGTCGTCTCGACAAAAACGTTCAGACCGTCCAGCACCGGCGCAAATCCGGTTGCGAGCGGACAGATTCTGGTTTCCGCTCGCGGAAGCCGCACCCTTGGTCCTGGTGCAGCACTTTCTCTTGGAGTTTCAGTTCAATGATGAACCGACGTCATCCGCCGCGCGTCGGAGGCGGCGAATATCGCCGTGACGTGACGGCAGTGGTCAAGTGGTTCAATGCGACGAAGGGCTTCGGCTTCGTCCAGGTGACGGACGGTTCGCCGGATGCGTTCCTGCACGCCTCGGTCGTGGAACAGTCCGGCCATCGCGAGATGTATGAGGGCACGAAGATCGTCTGCGACATCGCAGAAGGTCAGAAGGGCCCGCAGGTCGCGGTGATCCATCGTGTCGAGGAACTCGGCGCTCCGCCCGCCGGTGGCGGCGGTGCCGGCGCCGGCGGCTTCCGGCCCAACCGCTTCGGCGACCGCGGTGATCGCGGCGGCTTCGGCGGTGGTGGTGGCGGCGGCTTCGGTGGCGGTGGCGGCTTCGGCGGTGATCGCGGCGGTTTCGGCGGCGATCGCGGCGGCTTCAGCGGGCCGGCGACCGAGGTCGAGGGCACGGTGAAGTTCTTCAATGCCGAGAAGGGCTTCGGGTTCGTGACGCCGGATGACGGCGGCAAGGACGTCTACGTCGCCTCGCGCGCTCTGCAGAAGGCCGGCCTGCCGAGCCTGAACAGCGAGCAGCGGGTTCGCCTGACGGTCCGCATGGGCCAGAAGGGCCCGATGGCGGAAGCCGTCCAGCTGCTGTGACGGCGGACACGGCCCGGGGGCGACCCCGGGCCGTTGCCTTTCGTGGCCGAGCCTCGCTCCGGCCCATCTGATCGCGTGCCCGACGATAAATCAGGGCCCCGCGCGAAATTCACGCGCGAACTGCCGGCGGTGCGACGCCGGGCGCTGATCGAAGCCACGGCCCGATGCCTGGCCGAACGCGGCCATGCCGCGACATCGGTGCGCGAGGTGTGCGCCCGTGCCGGCGTCTCGCCGGGCTTGGTACGCCATTATTTCGGCGGCATCGACACCCTGATCGCCGAAACTTACCGGTCCATCGGCAGCCATGTTGCCGAGACCCTGACCGTCGCGCTGGACGCGGCGGACGCCACGCCCGAAACGCGCCTGCGCGCATTCATCGACGCCAGCTTCCGGCCGCCGGTGCTGGACCCCGACCTGCTGTCGATCTGGCTGTCCTTCTGGGCCCTGGTGCGCCGCGACGAGTCGATCCGGCAGATCCATCGCGACGTCTATGCCGCCTATCGCCGCCGGCTCGAAGGGCTGATCGCCGAGGCGGTCGGCGGCCGGTCGCGCCGGGTCGACGCGGCGCTGGCGGCGCTGGCCTTCACCGCCATGCTCGACGGGCTGTGGCTTGAGCTCTGCCTCGATCCTTCTGTGTTCACGCCGGGGGATGCGGTGCGCATCGCCAATGGCTGGGTCGACGGCCTCCTGTCCGGCAACGCCATGGGGCTGACGACGGAGGCTTAGCCTTCGCCCCGCAGCAGCGCCCGGTTCTCCCGCATCAGCCGGACGATGCGATCGATCACGGCGCGGACCGCCGGGTGGCGACGCTCGTCCTGGTGCAGCACCAGCCATTGCTGGTGGCGCAACTCCTCGATCTCCCGCAGCCGCTCCAGCTCCGGATCGGCGTCGCCGACGAAGCAGGGCAGCACCGCTTGGCCGATGCCGCGGCGCAGCAGGTCCAGGATCAGCCGCGGATCGTTGCCGCGGACCACGGTGGCGGCAGCGTGCCGCTCTGCCACCCAGCGGGCTGAGGGGGTGACGGCGCCGTCGCCGGTGACGCCGATCCAGCGCCCCTCCAGCGCGTCACCGCGCCGGCCATAGACAGCGAAGGCGACGTCGCCGGTGCGCCGCCCGGCCAGCCAGGGCTCTTCCGGCCGACGGTTGCGCACGCCGATATCGGCTTGGCCACGGGCGATATCGAGCCGGGCATTGGCGGCGACGAAGTCGATCGTCCAGGGTTCGACGGGCGACCACAGCGCGTCGATGTGCCGGGCCAGGAACCACGAGGTCCAGGTCCCGGCCGAGATCCGCACGGTACGGCGCGGCGACAGCCCGTCGCGCCAGCGCTCGATGCCGGTGGCCGCCGCCTCCATCTCCTCGGCCTGGACCAGGAACTGGCGGCCCTGCTCGGTCAGCCGGTAGCCCAGCCGCTCGCGCACGAACAGGCGCTGGCCCAGGCTGCGCTCCAGCGCCGTCATCCGCCGCCCCAGCGTGGCCGGGCTGGAGCCCGCCTGGCGGGCTGCCGCGCTCAGCCCTTCGCCGCGGGCCACGGCCATGAACAGGCGGATGTCCTCCCAATCGACCGGGCTTTTCATTCCTGCAACGCTCATTTCAGTGCTGCCTGTTTCAGGGCTGGATCATAGCCGATAGCCTTCCTGTGGTTGATCCACATTCTTTTCGACGATGAAAAGGCAAGCGCCATGACCGATCGAACCGAGACGCACCAGATCCCGATAATCCGCCTGTGGGATGGGCGCGAGGTGCCGCGCCTCGGCCTCGGCTGCTGGGCGATCGGCGGGCCGTTCTTCGCCGGCGACACGCCGCTCGGCTACGGCACGGTCGACGACGCGGAATCGATCGCGGCCGTACATTGCGCCGTCGACTTCGGCATCCGGTTCTTCGACACCGCCGATGTCTACGGCGCCGGCCATTCCGAGGCGGTGCTGGGCCAGGCGCTCGAGGGCCGCGACGAGGTCGTGATCGCGACCAAGCTCGGCAACCGCTTCGACCCGGCGACGAAACAGATGGCCGGCGGCATCGCGGACGGCGATCTGCGGCAGGAGACGCGCAGCGCAGTCGAGGCGTCGCTGCGCCGGCTGCGCCGCGACCGGATCGACTTGGTACAGTTGCACCTGAACGACTTGGCGGTCGAGCCGGCCGGCGAGGTGTTCGACGAGCTGGATCGGCTCCGCGCCGCTGGTGTCATCGGCGCCTATGGTTGGAGCACCGATTTCCCGGATCGGGCCGCGGTCTACGCCGGGCGGCCGGGCTTTGTCGCCGTGCAGCACGGCATGAACCTGTTCTTCGACGCGCCCGGCCTGCTCGGAGTGGTCGAGGCGCACGGCCTGATCTCGATCAACCGCTCGCCGCTGGCGATGGGGCTGCTCACCGGCAAGTTCGCGGCCGGGCAGGCGCTGCCGGCGGACGACGTCCGGTCCAACACCTTCGGCTGGATGGACTATTTCAAGGACGGCCGCGTGGTGCCCGGCTTCGCCGAGCGGCTGGATCGGATCCGGCACCTGCTCACGACCGGCGGCCGCAGCCCGGCCCAGGGGGCACTCGCCTGGCTTTGGGCCAAGTCGCCGCGGACGCTGCCGATTCCCGGCTTCCGGTCAGTGACGCAGGTGCGGGAGAACGCGGGCGCATTGGAGAAAGGGCCGTTGCCGGACGACGTCATGGCCGAAGTCGAGCGGCTGGTCGACCGCCCGCCGGAGGGCGCGGCGCGGGCGCGGTGAGGGCAGGGCGCTCCGATCGAATCGATGGGTTGACCTCCCTCCTCCGGCTGTTATACGGTCGTATAACAAGGCGGCCAAAAGGCCGCGGGAGGCCAGCCTATGATCGAAGCGATGCACCGGCGCGCCGAGACGCCGCAATCCGATACGAGCCTGCCGGATGACGATGTCAGCCTGCCGGCCTGGATCTATCGCGATCCCGAATTCTTCGCGGTCGAGCAGGAGGCGCTGTTCCGTTCTTCCTGGCAGGTGGTCTGCCACATCAACGACATCCCCGAGGCGGGAGACTTCCACACCTTCGAGTTCCTGGGCGAGAACGTGGTGGTGCTGCGCGGCCGTGACGGGCAGGTGCGGGCCTTCCACAATGTCTGCCGGCACCGCGCCGCCCGGCTGCTCGACGGGCCGAAAGGGCAGTGCGGCAGCCGCATCGTCTGTCCCTACCATGCCTGGACCTACGAGCATGACGGCCGGCTGATCGGCATGCCGCAGCGCTCCAGCTACGGCGATTTCGACTTCGGCAGCCATGGGCTGGTGCCGGTCGAGCACGAGGTGTTCTGCGGCTTCATCTTCATCCGCCTGGCCCCCGGCACGCCGAGCGTGGCCGAGATGATGGGCGGCTATGGCGAGGAGATGGCGGCGTACCGGATCGAGGAGATGGTGCCGCTGGGCCGGGTGACGCTGCGGCCGCGCTCGGTCAACTGGAAGAACGTCGCCGACAATTATTCCGACGGGCTGCACATCACCGTCGCCCATCCCGGGCTGACCCGGTTGTTCGGCCGCGGCTACGGCGTCGAGGCCAGACCCTGGGTCGACAAGATGTGGGGCCAGCTGCAGGAGCGGCCGTCCGTCGTGCTGTCGGAACGGGCCTATCAGCATTTCCTGCCGGAGGTCCCGCATCTGCCGCCGGAGCGGCAGCGGCTGTGGACCTATTTCAAGCTCTGGCCCAACATCGCCTTCGACATCTATCCGGACCAGATCGACTTCATGCAGTTCATCCCGGTCTCGCCGACCGAGACGATGATCCGCGAGATCGCCTATGTCCATCCGGACCACCGGCCTGAGATGAAGGCCGCGCGCTACCTGAACTGGCGGATCAACCGCTCGGTCAGCCTCGAGGACAAGACGCTGATCGACCGGGTGCAGGCCGGCATGGGCTCCTCCAGCTACACCGTCGGGCCGCTGGGCACCACCGAGGTCTGCCTGCGCAGCTTCGCCCGGGCGATGCGCCGGCTGATCCCGGAAAGCCGGCTGCACCGGCCGCCGCCGTCCGGCTGGAGCCTGCGGCGCGAGGCCTCGCAGGCGCCCGCCTTCGCGGCGGAATAAGATTCAAAACGACAGGGCCGGGCGGATCTTCATGGCGAACACACAGGTCTTCGACGTTGCGATCATCGGCGGGGGCCACAATGGCTTGGTCTGCGCCGCCTATCTGGCGGCGGCCGGGCTGAAGGTGACGGTGCTGGAGCGCCGCAAGGTCGTCGGCGGTGCTGCGGTGACGGAGGAGTTCCACCCCGGCTTCCGCAACTCGGTCGCCTCCTACACGGTCAGCCTGCTGAACCCGAAGGTGATCCGCGATCTCGACCTGCCGGGCCACGGCCTGAAGGTGGTGGAGCGGCGGCTGGCCAACTTCCTGCCGGTGGATGAGAGCCGCTACCTCCTGTCCGGCCCTGGGCGGACCAAGGCGGAGATCGCCAGATTCTCGGCCCGCGATGCCGAGCGCTACGACGCCTATGGCGACCGGCTCGACGTCATCGCCGACGTGCTGCGCGACATCGTGCTGCGCACCCCGCCGAATGTCGCGTGCGGCGGCTGGTCCGGCGCGCTGCCGGAGCTGATCAAGGCGGGCTCGCTCGGCAACCGGCTGCGCAAGCTCGACATGGTGATGCGGCGCGACCTGCTCGACCTGTTCACCAAATCGGCGACGGACATCCTGGAGGGCTGGTTCGAGACGCCGGTGGTACAGGCCCTGTTCGGCTTCGACAGCATCGTCGGCAACTATGCCAGCCCCAGCCATGCCGGCACCGGCTATGTCCTGCTGCACCACGTGTTCGGCGAGGTGAACGGCAAGAAGGGCGTGTGGGGCCACGCCATCGGCGGCATGGGCGCGATCACCCAGGCGATGGCGAAGTCGGCGGCGTCGCGCGGCGCCGTGATCCGCACCGATGCCGGCGTGCGCGAGGTGATCGTCGAGGGCGGCCGTGCCGTCGGCGTGGTGACCGAGGCCGGCGACATCGTCCGCGCCGGCTGCATCGTCTCCAACCTCAACCCGAAGCTGCTCTACGGCAAGCTGGTCGACCCGGCGGCGCTGCCGCAGGATTTCCGCGAGCGCATGGACCGCTTCAAATGCGGCTCCGCCACCTTCCGCATGAACGTGGCGCTGTCGGAGCTGCCGGATTTCACCTGTCTGCCGGGCAAGACCCTGGCCGACCACCACACCAGTGGGATCATCTTCGGCCCCAGCCTCGACTACATGGACAAGGCCTATCTCGACGCCAAGGCCGCCGGCTGGTCGAAGACGCCGATCGTCGAGATGCTGATCCCGTCGACGCTGGACGACACGCTGGCACCGCCGGGCCAGCACGTCGCCAGCTTGTTCTGCCAGCATTTCGACCCGAAGCTGGCGGATGGGGCCAGCTGGGACGACCATCGCGAGGCGGCGGCCGACCTGATCATCGACACGGTCAATGCCTGGGCGCCGAACTTCAAGGCCTCGGTGCTGGGCCGCCAGATCAACAGTCCGCTCGATCTCGAGCGCACCTTCGGCCTGATTGGCGGCGACATCTTCCACGGTGCGCTGTCGCTGGACCAGATGTTCTCGGCCCGGCCGGTGCTGGGCCATGGCGACTATCGGGCGCCGGTGCCCGGCCTCTACATGTGCGGATCGGGGACCCATCCGGGCGGCGGCGTCACCGGGGCGCCGGGCCACAATGCGGCGCGCGAGATCCTGGCCGATTTCAAGCGACGCCGCCTGAAGCGCGCGGCATGATCGTGCTCCCATCCGAACACGGGGCAGGGCGGGTATGGATCGATCCTGGGATGTGATTCCCGGCGACATGCCGGGCCTCGAATGGCGGATCCCGGTGCTGCGCTTCCGCGGCCGCGGCGGCGGTCCCTCCGCCTATCTGCAGGCGGCGCTGCATGCCGAGGAGCTGCCCGGCGTCATCGCCATCGACGCGCTGTGCGCCAGGCTGCGCCGGGCCGAGGCCGTCGGCGACATCCGCGGCGACATCGCTATCGTGCCCTGGGCCAACCCGATCGGGCAGCAGCAATGGCTGCACGGCTCCGGCCAGGGGCGGTACGATTTCGACAGCCGGGTCAACTTCAACCGCGGCTTCCCCCGGCTGGACCGGCCCGACCCGTCGCTGCTGCCGGGCGACGATGCCGCGGTCACCGCGACCGAACGGCTGAAGGCCCGGCTGCTGCGCCTGGCGCTGCCCTGCGAGATCGTCCTCGACCTGCATTGCGACGATGAATCGCCGCTCTACCTCTACATCCCCTCGGCGCTGTGGCCGGCGATGACCGACCTCGCCGCCGCGATGCGGGCGGACACCGTGCTGCTGTGGGACGGAGACGGTGGCGGCGCCTTCGACGATGCCTGCCTCGGACCCTGGCTGCGCACCGGCGACTTGGCCGGCCGCGCGGTGTCGACAGTTGAGCTGCGCGGCATGGCCGATGTCGATGCCGGCCTGGCCGAGGGCGATGCCGATGGGCTGTTCCGCTTCCTGGCGGGCCGCGGCGTGATCGCCGGCGATGCCGGGCCGATGCCCGACTGGTCGGGCCCGGCCGTGCCGCTGGACTGGGTCGAGATGATCAAGGCGCCGGCGGGCGGGGCGATCTCCTTCGCCCGCAGGCCGGGAGACCGGGTCGAGGCCGGGGACCTGCTGGCGACGATCCTGGTCCGGCCGGGCGAGGAGGGCGGCGGTGTGCCGGTGCTGGCGCCGCAGCCGGGCGTGGTCCTGACCCGCCGCGGGCAGCGTCGCACTCGCCCGGGCGACGATCTGATGAAGCTGGCCTGCCGGTCACCCAGCGCGACCGCCAGGCCGGGGCCCCTCGAACCCTGAGGGGCGGAACACCGTCGAAGCAAGAAACAGGGAGCGCAGCAAATGAACCGTCCGATCCTTTCCGCCTGCCTGGCCATGGTGGCCATGGCCGGCCTCGCCGGCCCCGTCGCGGCACAGGAGGTGGTGCGCCTCGGCACCACGCCGGAATCCTACCCGCCCTTCACCTGGGTCGATGCCCAGGGCAAGCTGAACGGCTTCGAGATCGATCTCGCCGACGCGCTCTGCGCCCAGATGCAGGTGAAGTGCGAATGGGTGCTGCAGAGCTGGGACGGCATCATCCCGGCGCTGCAGGAGAAGAAGTTCGACGCCATCATCGCCTCGATGTCGATCACCGACGAGCGCAAGCAGGTGGTCGATTTCAGCGACAAATACTACAACTCCCCGGCGATCTTCATCGGCCCGAAGAGCGAGACCATCGACATCTCGCCGGCGGGGCTGCAGGGCAAGACGGTCGGCGTCCAGGTCTCGACCATCCACGCCAGCTATATCGAGGCGAAGTACAAGGGCATCGTCACGATCAAGACCTACGATACGCAGGAGAACGCCAATCTCGACCTGATCGCCGGCCGGGTCGACCTGCTGCTGGCGGATTCGGTGGCGCTGACCGACGGCTTCCTGAAATCGCCCGAAGGCGCGGATTTCGAGATCAAGGGCAAGCCCTTCACCGACCCGCTGATGGGCGACGGCGCCGGCGTCGCGGTGCGCAAGGGCGACCCGCTCGGCGCGAAGTTCTCCGCCGCGATCAAGGCGATCCGGGACAACGGCGTCTACAAGAAGATCAACGACAAGTACTTCGCCTTCGACATCTACGGCAGCTGAGCCCAGGGGGATGGAGGATCTCGCCGCCCTGCTGGGCTTCGGGGAGAAGGGCTGGGGCGGCCAGCTCCTGGCCGGGGCGCTGGTGACGGTCGAGATCGCCGTCGCCTCCTACCTGGTCGGGCTGCTGCTCGGGTTGCTCGGGGCCTGGGCCAAGCTGGCCGGGCCCCGGCCGCTCCGGGCCCTCGGCAACGCCTACACCACCATCGTCCGCGGCGTGCCGGACATCCTGATCATCCTGTTGATCTATTACGGCGGCACCAGCGCCCTGCGGTCGCTGATCGGCCTGGTGGTGCAGGGGGTGACGGTGGAGATCGACGCCTTCGCCGCCGCCGTCGCCTCGCTCGGCTTCGTCTCCGGCGCCTATGCCACCGAGGTGTTCCGCGGCGCCATCCTGGCGGTGCCCCCCGGGCAGATCGAGGCGGCGAAGTCGCTGGCCCTGCCGCCGCGGGTGATGTTCTTCCGCGTGGTGCTGCCCCAGGCGATGCGCTTCGCCCTACCGGCGCTGGGCAATCTGTGGGTCGTGGTGCTGAAGGACAGCGCGCTGATCAGCGTGGTCGGGATCCGCGACCTGCTCGGCAGCGCCGCCACCGCCGCCGCGACCACGCGCATGCCCTTCACCTTCTATGCCGTGGTGGCGCTGATCTTCCTGCTGCTGACCATCGCCTCAGTCGGGCTGTTCCAGCTCGCCGAACGCGCCTATGGCCGCGGCTACCGGCGGTCCTGAGACATGGATCTCGACTTCGTCCAGCGCATCGTCGGCAACCTCCTGAACGGCGTCGTCGTCACCATCATCCTGGTAGCGGCGTCGATGGCCTGCGGCAATGCCATGGCGGTGCCGGTGGCGCTGGCCCGGGTGTCGCCGCGTCGGTGGCTGAAGGCGCCGGCCTTCCTGTTCATCCTGTGCATTCGCGGCACGCCGCTGATCGTGCAGATGTTCATGATCTATTACGGCCTGGCGCAGTTCCCGGCGGTGCGGCACAGCGTGCTGTGGCCGATTTTGCGCGAGCCGATGTGGTGCGCCGTGATCTCGCTCAGCATCAGCACCGCCGCCTATTCCGGCGAGGTGCTGCGCGGCGCCATCCAGGCGGTGCCGAGCGGCGAGGTCGAGGCCGCGCGCTCGGTCGGGATGCGGCGCGGGCTGATGATGCGCCGGATCGTGCTGCCGATCGCCCTGCGCCAGAGCCTGCCGGTCTTCGCGAACGAGACGGTGCTGCTGCTGAAGGCCAGCGCCATCGTCTTCACCATCACCGTGCGCGACCTGATGGGCGAGGCGAACATCATCCGGGCCCAGACCTTCCGCACCTACGAGCCGCTGATCACCGCGGCGCTGATGTATCTGGTCCTGACCTGGATCATCGTCCGCGTCTTCGCCTGGCTCGAGGCACGGCTCAGCACCCACCGGCGGGCGGTCTCGGCCGCGGCGCCCGGGCGCGTTGCGCCCGCCACGGTAACCGTGCCGCTCGACGCCCGCTGATCCCGCTTAGCACCTGTACGGTGCAGCGGCGCGGGACTAGGCTTCCTCCGGGCGGACGTCCGGAAGAGGCGCCGTCCCCGCGCCACCTGGGAGATCGATCATGCGTTTGCGCAGCCTCGTCCTGGCCGCTGCCGCCACGGGCGTCCTGTTCTCCGGTCCTGCCTTTGCCGGCGCCGTGCTGGACCGGATCGTGCAGAACAAGAAGATGGTGATGTCGACGGATCCGGAATATCCGCCGCAATCCTCGCTCAATGCCAGCAACCAGTTCGAGGGGTTCGACATCGATGTCGGCACCGAGATCGCCAAGCGCCTCGGCGTCTCGATCGAATTCGTCACCCCCGGGTGGGAAACCATCGTCTCCGGCAAATGGGCCGGGCGCTGGGACGTCTCGGTCGGGTCGATGACCCCGACCAAGGCGCGGGCCGAGGTGCTCGATTTCCCGGCGATCTACTACTACACCCCGGCCTCCCTGGCGGTGCACTCGGCCAACACCACGATCAAGACCCCGGCCGACGCCTCGGGCAAGACCATCGGCGTCGGCGCGGCCACGACCTATGAGAACTACCTGCGCGGCGACCTGGTGATCGACGCCGGCGGCGCGCCGCCGTTCCAGTTCGTGGTCAAGGACGCCAAGATCCAATCCTACGACACCGACGTGCCGGCGCTGGACGACCTGAAGCTCGGCGACGGCACCCGGCTCGACGCGGTGGCGACGGCGCTGCCGACGATCCAGGGCGCGATCAAGAACGGCTATCCGATCAAGGTGGTGGGCTCGCCCCTGTTCTACGAGCCGCTGTCGGTGGCGATCGAGAAGGGCGATCCGGAACTGACCGCCAAGCTCGCCGAGATCGTCAAGACGATGCACGAGGACGGCACGCTGACCAAGCTGTCGATGAAGTGGTATGGGGCCGACCTGACCAAGCCCGCGGCCTGACGGGGTGATCCGTCTGTTCGAGGCCCTGGCGCAGCCGCTGCTGCTGCGCGGGCTTCTGTTCCTGCTGTCCGTCGCCGTGCTGGCCGGCTTCGACTATGGCGGGCTGGTCGCGCGGCTGGCGGAGATCGTGCCGGCGCTGGCTTGGCCGGCCGGCCAGGCGGCCGGACCCTGGCTCGTCATCGCCGTCCTGGCCGCCCTGGTGGTGCTGAACTTCTGGCTGCTGTCGCACCTGCCGTTCCGGGCCCAGGCGACGATCATCTGGGTCGAGCTGCTGGCCCTGTTCGCGGCCTTCTGCTGGAGCTTCGGGCTCAGCTATCCCTTCATGCTCGCCCGGGCGCCGATCCTGCTCGGGCTCGAGCTGCGCGACGGCTTCATCCAGGGCGCCGCGCTGACCCTGTTCATCTGCGTCGTCTCGATCGCGATCTCGACCGTGATCGCGCTGGCGGCGGCCCTGGCCCGGCTGTCGGCCAGCGGCCCGGCCTTCGGCGTCGCCACCTTCTACACCTCGTTCTTCCGCGGCACGCCGCTGCTGCTGCAGACCATGCTGATCTATCTCGGCCTGCCGCAGCTCGGCCTCGTTATCGACGCCATCCCGGCCGGCATCATCGCCCTGTCGCTGTGCTACGGCGCCTATATGGCCGAGATCTTCCGTGCCGGCATCCTGGCGGTCCCGCGCGGCCAGTCCGAGGCCGCCCTGTCGCTCGGGCTGAAGCCCGCCGAGGTCACCTGGCTGGTGGTGCTGCCGCAGGCGATGCGGCTGATCATCCCGCCGACCGGCAACCAGTTCATCGCCATGCTCAAGGATTCGTCGCTGGTCTCGGTGATGGGGGTCTGGGAGATCATGTTCCTGGCCCGCACCCATGGCCGGGCCGAGTTCAAATACATGGAGATGCTGATCGTCGCCGCGCTGATCTACTGGGCGATGTCGGGCGTGTTCGAGCTGGTCCAGGCCCGGATCGAGAAGCGCTTCGGCAAGGGCGTCTCGGCCCGCTGAGTCGGATCTGGCGGGCGCTTCCAGTTATATCCAATTGGTTACATCCGGCCGCGCCGCAAGGCGGCGCTTGGCTTGGTCATTCCTCATTTGACATCCTCTGGCAACGATCAATAATAAGTAACCAAACGGTTATAACGTGGTGGCCGAACGCCGCCGTGCCATGGGAGGCAAACCGATGAAGGCTTTCAACCGCCGTTCGTTCCTGCAGGGGTCGCTCGTTGCCGGGGCCGCCGCCGGCACGGCCCTGTCGTTCGGCTCCGCCCGGGCCGAGGCGGCGCGGCTGCGCATGACCTGGTGGGGGTCGCAGGACCGGGCCAAGCGCACCCTGGGCGTGGCCGACCTGTACAAGCAGAAGGCGCCCGACATCGCCATCGTCGGCGAGCCGCTGAGCGGCGATGCCTACTGGACCAAGCTGTCGACGCAGATGGCCGGGCGCAACGTCTCGGACATCTTCCAGCTCGAGCCCAGCACAATCTCCGACTATTCGCGGCGCGGCGCCTGCATGGCGCTCGACCCGTTCATCCCAAAGCCGCTCGACGTCGAGGCCTTCGGCGCCAAGATGCTCGACCTGTGCCGGGTCGACGGCAAGATCTACGGCGTCGGGCTCGGCCTGAACTCCTTCTCGATGTTCTACGACACCACGGTCTTCGCCAAGGCCGGCATCCCGGTGCCGACGCCGGAGACGACCTGGACCCAGTTCGCCGAGCTTGCGGCCGAGCTGACCAAGGCGGCCGGCAAGGACCAGCTCTGGGGCGCGCCCTACGGCGCCCGCTACCACTATGTGTTCGACATCTGGCTGCGCCAGCGCGGCAAGTCCCTGTACTCGCCGGAAGGGTCGATCGGCTTCGGCGTCGAGGACGCCAAGGAGTGGTACGCCTACTGGGAGGATCTGCGGACGAAGAACATCTGCGTCTCGGCCGACCTGCAGACCGCGGACCAGAACATCATCGATACCAATCCGCTGACGCGCGGCAACTCGGTGATGGGTTTCACCTATTCCAACCAGCTGATCGGCTACCAGGCGGTGATCCCGAACAAGCTCGGCATCACCATGGTGCCGGGGCTCGGCAAGGGATCCCCGTCCGGTCACTACTACCGGCCGGCGCTGATCTGGAGCATCGGCGCAACCTCGAAGAACGGTGAGGCGGCGGCCGCCTTCATCGACTTCTTCGTCAACGACATCGAGGCCGGCAAGGTTCTCGGTGTGGAGCGCGGCGTGCCGATGTCGCCGAAGGTGCGCGAAGCGATCCTGCCGCTCCTGAACGAGACCGAGCGGGCCACGGTCGACTACGTCAACCTGCTGGCGGACAAGGTCAGCGCCTATCCGCCGCCAGCGCCGGTCGGGTCGCAGGAATTCGACCGCGATGTGGCGCGCAAGACGGCGGACCAGTTGGCCTTCGGCCAGCTGACGATCGACGAAGCGGCGAAGCAGCTGGTGGAGCAGGGGACGGCGACGCTGCGCCCGAAGTGAGCGCATGAGGGCGGCATGACCCATCTGACGGTCCTGCCGCGTGGCCAGAAGCGGAGAGGATAGCGATGAAACGCGCCATGATCGTCTGGGGCGGCTGGGAGGGGCATGAGCCCGAACCGGGCGCTGCCTATGTCGCCGCAATGCTGCGGGACGAGGGCTTCGAGGTGCGGGTCGAGGGCGACATCGACGCCTTTGCCGACCCGGCGGTGCGCGATATGGACCTGATCGTGCCGTGCATCACCCGCGCCGCCATCGCCAAGGAACCGCTGGACAACCTCCTGGCCGCGGTCCAGGGCGGGACGGGGATCGCCGGCTATCACGGCGGCTTGGCCGGGTCGTTCCGCGAGGCGGTCGGCTTCCACTTCATGGCCGGCTGCCAATGGGTGGCGCATCCCGGCGGCATCATCCCGTTCCGGGTCGAGATCACCCGGCCGGACGACCCGATCATGGCCGGCATCGGCGACTTCGACTACCGGTCGGAACAGTACTATCTGCATGTCGACCCGGTCGTGGAGGTGCTGGCCACCACCACCTTCTCGGGCGAGCACGCCCCCTGGATCGACGGCGTGACCATGCCGGTCGTGTACAAGAAGCGCTACGGCGCCGGGAGGGTGTTCTACACCGCGCTCGGCCATGTGGTGCGCGAATTCGAACACCCGCAGATGCGCGAGATCCTGCGCCGCGGCCTGCTCTGGGCGTCCCGATGACCGATACCGCCGACCGCATCCGCACCAATCCGCTGGCCAGCCGCGCCGATGTCCAGCGCCTGCTGCGTGACCTGACCGCGCCGCTCGAATCCGGCTTCAGCCCGGGCCGGGCGCAGATCCGCCTCGGGCTCGATTCCGCCCATTTCAACCGCAAGGCGCAGTGGTTCGAGGGCTATGCCCGGCCGCTCTGGGGCTTGGCGCCGCTGCACGCGGGCGGCGGCGGCTTCGATTTCTGGGACAAGTTCCGCGAAGGCCTGGCCAACGGCTCCGACCCCGATCACCCGGAGTATTGGGAGGCGGTGACCGACACCGACCAGCGCGCGGTCGAGATGGCGGCGCTCGGCTTCGCCCTGGCCCTGGCGCCGGATAAGCTGTGGGACCCGCTGCCGGAAGCGGCGAAGCGCCGGACAGCCGAGTGGTTGGGCCGCATCCAGTCGGTGCAGATGGCCGACAACAACTGGCACTTCTTCCCGGTCATGGCCGGGCTGGGGCTGGAGCGGGCGGGCGTCGGCATCGACACCGCCTCGCGCGACCGGCACCTGGACCGGATCGACGCGTTCATCGGCGCCGAGGGCTGGTACGGCGACGGCGAGGGCGGCTGGATCGACCATTACAACGGCTTCGCGCTGCATTTCTACGGGCTGATCTACGCCGCCCATCGGGCGGAGCAGGATCCGGCGCGGGCCCAGGCCTATCGCGACCGCGCCACCGCCTTCGCGCAGGGCTTCCGCGACTGGTTCGGGGCCGACGGCGCGGCGCTGGCGATCGGCCGGTCGCTGACCTACCGCTTCGCCATGGCCGGGTTCTGGGGCGCCTTGGCCTATGCTGGGGTCGAGGCGCTGCCCTGGGGCCAGATCCGCGGCCTGTGGGCCCGGCAGATCCGCTGGTGGATGCAGCAGCCGATCCTCGACGCCGCCGGCCGCCTGCCGGTCGGCTACCGCTGGCCGAACTATCTCATGAGCGAGGAGTACAACTCCCCCGGCTCGCCCTACTGGGCGTTCAAGGCCTTTCTGCCGCTGGCCCTGCCGGACAGCCATCCGTTCTGGACGGCGAAGGAGGAGGATCTCGATGCGCCGGACGGCACGGCCATGCTGCGCGGCGCCTCGATGGTGGTGCGGCGCAGCGGCGGCGACGTGGTGGCGTTGCCGGCCGGCCCGGTGCGCCTGGAAATGCGCGGCTCGGTCGATAAATACGGCAAGCTGGCCTATTCCTCGCGCTGGGGCCTGGCGGTGGAGGGCGATCGCTGGCTGGGGCATGGCTTCTGCGGCGACAACCTCCTGGCGGTCAGCCGCGACGGGCAGGAGTTCCGCAGCCGCGGCGCTCTCACCTCCTCCCGGGTCGGCGAGGGCTGGGTAGAGACCGTCTGGCAGCCCATGGCCGGGGTCAAGGTGACGACGTTGCAGGCCTTCGTCGGCGACTGGGAGTTGCGGCTGCACCGCATTGCCGCCGACGCGCCCTTGGCGGTGATCGAGAGCGGCCACGCCGTGCCGGCGCACAGCCGCACGCGCGGCAAGCTGAAGCAGGCCTTCGACAGCCGCGAGCCGGGGCCGCAGGGCCTGACCATCGCGGTCGCCGACGGCCACGCCTCCAGCCTCGCCGACCTCGGCGGGCTGCGCCGGGCGGTGGAGGCGGATGTGGCGCCGAACACCCATCTGGTGTTCCCGCAGGCCTCGGTGCCGGCCCTGGTCGGCCGGATCGGCGCCGGCGAGACGCTGCTGGTCACCCTGGTGCGGCCGAGCTACGGCCTCGACCCGGCGGCGCTGGCGGCATCGCTGCCCTCGGCCGACGATCTGAGCGCGATCGCCGAATCCGCCGGCTGGAACGCCGCCATCCTGGACTGGGCGACCGTCCCTCGCTTGGAGGTTCGCAGCAAGCCGGTCGCCGAATGGGAGTGAGCGCGACGCGTTGGTTGGGTTTGCCCTGGCGAACCCAACCAACGGCCTTTTGCCTCAGACCCTCGGCGCGGCCTGCAGGCGGCCGCCGGCCAGGGCGGTCAGGTGCAGCTCGCTCAGCGACCGCGGATCGAACAGCAGCGCGGTCTTCTCCTCGCGGCTGAGGCCGCCGGTGGCGAGCGTGCCGGGGCCGCCGGCGGTCAGCTTGCGCCGCGCCGCCTCGACCAGCTTCGGGTCCTCGCGCCCCGCCTCTGGCGACCCGGTCAGCAGCGTCATGTGGATGGCGTTGGCCAGCGGGTCGCGGATCACCATCGCCAGCCCGTCCTCGACCGGCCGGGTGGTGGCAGAGAGCTGCTCGAACAGGGCCGTGGCCTCGACCACGATCTGCGGCTTCTGCCGCTCCTCCGGCGTCACCAGCAGGCCGAGCTTGCGGGCCCAGACGCCGGTGGAATGGCGCGAGGTGATCACCGACAGCGGGATCGACAGCAGCAGCCCGATCACCAGCGGCGACAGCCAGGCCAGCATCGAGGGCGAGATCCACAGCGCCACCACGCCCAACACAGCGCCGAAGATGGTGTGGCCGCGATGCATCTGCACCGCGTCGGCCCAGGTGGTGCCGCGATCGTCGCGCGACTGCGTGCCCCAGCCGGAATCGCGGCCGAGAAAGGCCTGCAGCACGAAGCTGGAGTGGAACAGCATCATCACCGGCGCCTGGAAGATCGAGAAGAAGGTCTCGAACAGCAGGCTCATCAACGCCCGGAAGGCGCCGCCGTAGCCGGCGGCCAGGCGGCGGTCGAACAGCAGCAGCGTCCAGCCGAAGATCTTGGGCGCCATCAGCATCAGGAAGGAGATCACCAGAAGGCGCACCGCCAGCGTCTGGTCCTGCACCGGCCAGACCGGGAACAGCGCCTCGCCTTGCGGAAAATAGACCGGGATCTCCAGCTTGTGCTCGAGCGCCGTCAGCATGCCGATGCAGATGAAGATCAGCCACAGCGGCGACGAGACGTAGCTCATCACCCCCATCGCCATGTGCTGGCGGGAAAGGGGGTGCAGGCCGCGCGCCACCAGGACGCGCAGATGCTGCATGTTGCCCTGGCACCAGCGCCGGTCGCGCTTGGCGTGGTCGATCATCGTCGGCGGGCATTCCTCATAGCTGCCGCCGAGCTCCGGCACCAGCCAGGCGGTCCAGCCGTTACGCCGGATCAGCGCCGCCTCGACAAAATCATGCGACAGGATGTGGCCGCCGAAAGGCGGCCGCCCGGACAGGATCGGCAGGCCGCAGCTCTCGATGAAGGCGCGGGTGCGGATGATCGCGTTGTGGCCCCAGTAATTGCCGTCGCCGAGCTGCCAGAAGGCCAGGCCGGCGCCGACGATCGGCCCGTACAGGCTGCCGGCGAATTGCTGCATCCGGGCCCACAGCGTGTTGCGGTTCACCACCAGCGGCGGCGCCTGGATGATGCCGGCGCGCGGGTTGGCCTGCATCAGCCGGGCCATGGTGACCAGCGTGTCGCCGGCCATCAGGCTGTCCGCGTCCAGCACCACCATGAAGTCGTAGCGGGCGCCCCAGCGGGTGCAGAAATCGGCGATGTTGCCGGCCTTCTTGGCGACGTTGTGCCGGCGCTTGCGATAAAAGATGCGGCCGCTGCCCTCGGTGCGGCGGCACAGCGAACTCCAGCCGATCTCCTCCGCCACCCACACATCCGGGTTGGTGGTATCGCTCAGGATGAAGATGTCGAAGGCGTCGAGATGGCCGGTCCGCGCCAGGCTGTCATGGATTGCCTGCAGGTTGGCGTAGATGCCGGTCGTGTCCTCGTTGTAGATCGGCATCAGCACGGCGGTACGGCTGCGCAGCGGCGCCACTGCCTCGGCTCCCTGCGGCCAGACCAGCCCGGGCTGGCCCCAGCGCAGCAACAGCGTCAGGAAGCCGGGCAGGGCGGTCCAGAAGGATAGCGCGATCCAGGAGAAGTTGATGGCGAACATCACCACCAGGGCGAGCTCAAGCCCGGTGACGCCGCCGACCGACAGGAAACGATAGAGGGCGAAAGCGGCAGCCAGGGTCGACAGCGCGGTGGCGCCGAAAACAGCGAGGCGGCGCCAGCGAGCCGCGGAGGCGTAGGACGCCGCTTCGAGTCCGGTCATCGGCTAGGAGATCGCCTTTCCGTCAGGCCGGGCGCCGTTCGGCGGCCTCGGGCGACCACCAGCCGAAGATCCGCTTCAGCGGCTCGCCGGCCCAGACCGGGTCGAGCGGCTGGTCCAGCATCGGCGTCGGCTTGGCGCGCGGCACCGGCACCGGCGAGACGCGGCGCAGAGCCTGCTCCATCACCTGCGGCAGCGGGTCCTCGGACAGGAAGTGCTCCGGCCAGCGACGGGCGGCGTCGGTCAGCAGATAGGCGGCGCGGCCGATGGTCAGGATCGCGTCGTCCTCGCGCTCGCTGCGATTCAGCACCACGGCGAACCAGTCGGCGGTGCGCCGCCGGGCGTGGTCCAGCAAAGCGGGGGCCGGCATCGCCGACGGATCGACGTCGCAGAACGCCGTCTCGATCGCGCCGGACAGTGCGGCGGGATCAGTGAATCCCAGGCCCTGGAAGAAGGCGATGACGTCGTCTGGCATATTGATGTTGACCGGGGTGTGCAACCCGACCTGGGACATGGGACGATTCCGATGTGTCGTCAAGGCGTCCATTGGAAACTCCATGTTTCGGTCAAGGCATCGCTGCCCTGCCGTAAGAAGCACCGAAGCTCGGCCGGATCATCGCCGGCAGGTTTCAAATCGAAGAACGCCCGCCAGCCGCCGAGTTCCGGATTCCGCTGCGCCACGGGGAACTGGATCTCCCCGGCAGAAGCCGTGACCACGGCCTCCAATGTCGCGTCTGGCGGCAGAGAGTCAAGCGCGCCGCCCCGGAAGTCGATCACGAACTTGCGGGTATCGCTGGACTTGCTGTCGCCGCCAGACACGCCACCGGCGCCGGTGCGGGTCGATACCACGGTGCCGCGGTCGCTGGCGACCGGGGGATTCATGCCCCAGTGCAGCCGGTAAGACAGCTTCCATTCCTGGCCGGCATCGACCGGCTGCTTCGGCACCCAGAAGGCGACGATGTTGTCGTGGATCTCGGCGTCGGTCGGGATCTCGACCAGCTGCACCACGCCCGGGCCCCAGCCGCTCAGCGGCTCAACCCACAGGCTGGGGCGGCGCTCATACAGCGCCTCCAGATCCTGATAGCTGCTGTAGGAGCGCTGGCGCTGCATCAGCCCGAAGCCGCGCGGATTTTCGTCCATGAACGAGCTGATCAGCAGCCGCGACGGGTTGCGCAGCGGCCGCCAGATCCATTCGCCGGCCCCGCTCCACATCGACAGGCCGTCGCTGTCATGCACCTCCGGCCGGAAGTCGTCGAAGGTCCGGTGCTCCTGCGGGCCGTACAGGAACATGCTGGTCAGCGGCGCGATGCCGAACTTCTCGATGGCGTGGCGCGGATACAGCGTCGCCTCGACATCGACCGTGGTGATCTCGCCCGGCTTGATCAGGAAGCTGTAGGCGCCGGTGACGCCGGGGCTGTCGAGCAGGGCGTAGAGCCGGATCTGCTTGGCGTCCGGCGCCGGGGTCTCGACCCAGAACTGGCGGAAGACCGGGAACTCCTCGCCGCGGGTCGATCCGGTGTCGATCGCCAGGCCGCGGGCGGACAGGCCATAGATGTTCTTGCGGCCCAGGCAGCGGAAATAGCTGGCGGCCAGGAAGACGGCGATCTCGTCCAGGAACTCCGGCCGGTTGATCGCGTAATGCAGCCGGAATCCGGCGAAGCCGAGATGATCGGACGGGGTGTCGGGGAACTTGTTGCCGCCCAGGTCGAACAGGTCCTGACGGTACAGCACCTCGCGCGCCTGATAGCCGTCGACCTGGAAGATGTGGACCGGCTTGTCCAGCAACGCGCCGAGATGGAAGAACTGCATCTGGAACGGCAGGTTCTCCGGCCGCCACAGCGCCTGCTCGGGCAGGAAGCGGATCGCCCGATGCTGGTCATAGCTCAGCTGGGTGATCTCGGCCGGCAGGTTTTCGTCCGGCGGCACGAACGGGGCCTGGGACACGGTCTTGGCCCGGTCGATCAGCCAGGTCATGCTGAACGGCGTGGTCTCGCCCAGGCTGGGGGCGGCAAGGGAAGACCGGACGGGCGCGAATAGCGACGATGCCGCCAGCGCGGTCGTGCCCATCAAGATCTGGCGTCTGGTCAGCCCCACTTCACCACCGGATTTTTGCACTGCAACATGATGGCACAATCGATCGCGATTGTGGCGGTTCCTGGACAAACATCATCACACGCGACAGCCGCTGCGCCGCGCGCGGCCCAAACCCCCACAACCCAATCCCCGGCCACAACGCTTCTTCCGGCGCCGCCTGAGGGGATCGTCCGATCAACGCGATCTTCGTGATTTTGTTCCGATGTTACCCTAGCCGCTTCGTTTGCAGCGCAAAAGCCGGCCAACCCAGGCGAGGCGACAGATACAGCTCTGCATTTTCACGGATTGACACGTGCAATTGGCCCGCTTTCACGGGGAGAAGGATCTGGCGAATGCATCCCGGAACGTCGCCATCAACGCCACCGGCCCGGTCTGCGGAGGATTGAGCCCGTCGACGAAGCCCCAGTCGCGGAACCGGGCCACCAGGTCCGGGTCGCGGCTGAAGACATGCACCGGCACGTCGCGCGGCGTGCCCGGGCCGGTCACGATCGGCGCCGGTTGGTGGTCGCCCAGCACGATCATCAGAGTGTGGTCGCCCATGATTCGGGCGGCATAGTCCAGCACCGAGCGCAGCGAATAGGCCATGGACTGGCCGTACTGGTCGCGGATCCGGTCCGGATCGCTCCAGACCTCTTCCGGCGTGCCACCGGTGGCCGGCAGGCCCCGGTACACACTGCCGTCGCCGATCTTGCCCCAGTCGTCGACCAGGGTCGGCACCGGGGTCCAGGGCGCGTGGCTGGACACCAGCACGACCTCGCTGAACAGCGGCTTCGGCTGCTGCTGCCGCCAGCGGTCATAGGCGGCCAGCGTGTACTGGTCCGGCATCGTCACCCAGCCGAAGGGCGGGCCGGCATAGCCGAGATCGTCGGCGAACAGCGTCTGGTCGAAGCCGAAGAAGCGCTTCGCCTCGGGCTCGCTGGCGGTGATCGCCGGGGCGACCAGCCCGGTGTGGTAGCCGGCCTTGGCGAACAGGCGGGGCAGGGTCATGCGCTTGCCGGTGACCAGCAGGTCGTAGCGCATCTGGTCGTCGATCTGCATGCCGCTGGCCAGTGTCGCATGGGCCAGCCAGGACTGGCCGCCGCGGGTCGGCGAGGCCAGCCAGCCGGAGGCGGTATAGACGCCGGCGGCGGCCAGCTTTGGTGCCATCTCGGCCAGCGCCGCCTTGGGCAGGGCGTCGAAGCGGGGATCCTCCAGCGCGCTGCGGCCGTAGGATTCGAGGAAGACGACGGTGACGTCGGCGCCGCCCAGCCCGCCCAGCGGCGTCCGTGACACCCCGCCGACCAGCGGGTCCACCGCCTCCTCGGCCCGGAATTGGCCCGCCATGAACAGGGCCGGGATCAGGCGGTTGACCTGGTCGGCGACCATGAAGCTGGCGGTGTCGTTCATCGGGCGGGCGTCGCCATAGGCGCCCGGCACGGCTTGGCCGATGGCGAAGACCAGGATGGCCAACGCCGCCAGGAGGCCTGCGACGCCGCGGCGGGCGGCGGAGGCGGACAGGGCCTGCTGCAGCAGCCGCACTGACCGGGCCGTCGCCCGCCAGATGCACCAGCCGGCGACGATCACGCCCAGGGTGATGCCGATCAGGCCGACGGCGCCGAGCACCCCGTTCGCCAGATGCATGCCGTTGACCAGCAGCAGCCGGTCGACATAGAGGCTGACCGGCCGGCCGAAGGCGACCTGGGTGACGAGGTCGGCTAGCTTGATCGCGGCGACCAGCAGGCCGAGCCCGCCGAGCACGGTGGCAAGGGCGCGCGACCGTCGCAGCGGCGGCACCAGGACAAGGGCGGCGACCACGACCGCCAGCTCGACCGGGACCGAGACGAGGCCATAGACCTGCCAGCCATCCGGAGCCGACGGCACGCCGAGCAGCAGCACCAGCCAAAGCAGTGCCGTGGTCATGCGCAGCCCGTCGAGCAGGGGCGTGAATCGGCTGCGGGGACGGGGCAGGGCGGTGTCGCTGGCGGTCATGGCGGCGACGATGGCACAGCTTCCCGTGGCGATCGGATGAATTCTCCGCAATCTCCGAATACACCCTGGTGCCGGACCGGTATCGGCGCGATAACCGGATCGAGATTTGACCGCGCGATGCCCGACGACAGACCCGCCGCCCCGACCGCAGAGACCATCCGGCTCGCCACGTCAGACGACGTGCCGCGGCTGCTGGAGATCGAGTCCCGTGCCTTCGACCATGACCGGCTGAGCCGGCGCAGCTTCCTGCATTTCCTGACCCGCGGCCACGCCGTCTGCCTGGCGGCGGAGGCGGGGGGCCAGCTGCTCGGCTACGCCCTGGTGCTGCTGCGCCGGACCACGGCCCTGGCGCGGCTGTACTCGCTGGCGGTCGACCCGGCGGTACGCGGCCGCGGACTCGGCGCCCGGCTGCTGGAGGCGGCGGAGCGGGCGGCGCATGGCGAGGGCGCGCTGTTCCTGCGGCTCGAGGTGCGGCCGGACAACGTGAAGGCGATCGCGCTGTATGAATCGCGCGGCTACCGCCATTTCGGGCGCTATCTCGACTTCTACGAGGACCATGCCGACGCGCTGCGCTTCGAGAAGCGTCTGGGCACCTCAAGCCAATCGCCGGGCGACCAGCCGCAGATCGACCTGCATGTGCCCTATTATGCCCAGACCACCAACTTCACCTGCGGCGCGGCGACGCTGCTGATGGCGCTGAAGGCGCTGGACCCGGAGACGGAACTGAGCCGAGCGCGCGAGCTGCGACTGTGGCGCGAGGCGACGACGATCTACATGACCTCGGGCCATGGCGGCTGCGACCCCTACGGCATGGCGCTGGCGGCGCATGACCGCGGCCTGCGGGCCCGGATCTTCGTCAGCGACGATTCGATCCTGTTCCTCGACGGCGTCCGCAGCCCCGACAAGAAGGCGGTGATGACCGTGGTGCAGGAGGATTTCCGCATGCGCTGCGCCCGCCGCCGCATCGAGGTCGAGCACCGTGCCCTCGGTTTGCCCGAAATGTGCGGCCTGATCGGCGAAGGCGCGATCCCGATCGTGCTGATCAGCTTGTTCCGGGGCTATGGCGAAAAAAATCCGCACTGGGTGGTCGCAAACGGCTTCGACGAGCGTTTCATCTATGTGCACGACCCCTGGGTCGCCGTGACGGAGATGGAGAGCGCGTCGACCAAGGCGAACCTCCCGATCCCGCGCCGGGAATTCGAGCGTATGGCCCGCTACGGCCGCACCCAACTGAGGGCCGCGGTCGTGCTCAGCAGGAAGGCCCAATGAGCGGTTGGATCATCGTCGTCGACCGCATCGGCGACTTCAAGGGCGACCCGGACGGCCGCCAGCTCATCACCACCCGGGACTACATCGGCCGGCCGCAGACGATCAAGGGAGGGGACGCGAAGGTCATCAACCTGTCGCGCTCCACTGCCTATATGACGCGGGGCTACTACGTCTCGCTGCTGGCCGAGGCCCGCGCCCACCGGGTCATCCCGATGGTCGAGACCATTCTCGATCTGGGCCAGAAGACGCTCTACAAGATCGCCCTGCCGGACCTGGAGGACGACCTCAACCGCCGGATCAAGCGGGTGTCGCCGCCGCCGGGCGGCCCATTCAAGCTGATCATCAGCTTCGGCCGGGCCGATGACGACCGGTTCCAGGATTTCGGCCGCCGGGTGTTCGACTGGTTCCGCGCCCCGATCCTCGAGGTCAAGGTCCGCTTCACCGACCGCTTCCGCATCGCTTCGATCGGCGAGTTGTCGATCTCCGACATCGAGGGCGAGACCGAGGCGTTCTTCTACGAGACGCTCGACCTGTACACGCGCCAGAGCTGGCGCAACCCGAAGGAGAACAAGCCGGCGAAATACACCCTCGCCGTGCTGTTCAACTCGAAGGAGGAGTTCGCGCCGTCGACCCAGCGCTCCCTCATGAAGCTCGCCCGCGTGGCCGAGACCATGGACATGGAGGTCGAGCTGATCGAGAAGAAGGACCTGCTGCGCCTGGCCGAATACGACGCCTTGTTCATCCGCGAGACCACGGCGATCGACAACCACACCTTCCGCTTCGCCCGCCGGGCGGAGCAGGAAGGCATGCCGGTGATCGACGACAGCACCTCGATCCTGCGCTGCGGCAACAAGGTCTATCTCTACGAGCTCCTGACCGCGAACAAGATCCCGACGCCGAAGACCGTGGTGGTCGACAGCCTGAAGAACATCGAGCGGGTGGAGGAGGAGTTCGCCTACCCGATCGTGCTGAAGATCCCCGACGGGTCCTTCAGCCGCGGCGTGTTCAAGGCCAATGACCGGCGCGAGCTGGAGCAGATGGCCGAGCAGCTGCTGGATGATTCCGACGTCATCCTGGCGCAGGAGTTCATGCCGACCGACCATGACTGGCGCGTCGGCGTGCTGGATGGCGAGCCGCTGTTCGTCTGCCAGTACATGATGGCGAAGAAGCACTGGCAGATCGTCCGCCACTCCGCCGACGGCAAGGTCGGCTGGGGCAACTTCAAGACCTTCGGCCTCGACGAGGTGCCGCCCGAGGTGCTGGACGTCGCCGTGCGCGCGGCCAAGCTGATCGGCGACGGACTCTACGGCGTCGACCTGAAGCAGACCGAGAAGGGCGTGTTCGTGATCGAGATCAACGACAACCCCAATCTCGACCATGGCTGCGAGGATCTGGTCGCCAAGGACGAGCTGTGGCGGCGGCTCTGCCGCTGGTTCATCGACCGCATCGACGCCGGCTGATCCGGCCGCGCGGAAGGGGGAGGGGGAATGGCACGTCGCGCATGGCTTCCGCTGGTCCTGGTCCTGGTCCTGGCCGGCACCTGTCCCGCCTGGGCCGACGGCACGCTGCCGGGCAAGCTGTCGGCCGACGACCGGCAGCGGCTCGAAAGCTTCGACTCCGTGCGCGGCGAGGCGATCGGTGCCGCCCGCGAGAGCGACGACAAGGCGGCGCTGGCGACGCTCGACCAGATCCTGTCCGGCAAGCCGGAGCCCATCCGCGGCGCCACCGACCTCGCCGGCGACTGGCGCTGCCGGGTGGCGAAGCTGGGCGGCAGCGAGACTCTGCCCTTGGTGGTCTATGACTGGTTCCGCTGCCGGATCACCGACGACGGGGCCGGGCTGCGGCTGGACAAGGTCTCCGGCTCGCAGCGCACCGCCGGCACCTTCTACGACGATGCCGATGCCGAGCGGCTGACCTATGTCGGGGCGTCTTATTACGGCTACGAGGGCAAGCCGAAGCCCTATGGCAGCGACGCGGAACGCGACCAGGTCGGCTATCTGGTCCGGGTCGGGCGCGACCGGCTGCGGCTGGAATTCCCGTCGCCGCGCCTCGAATCCCAGTTCGACATCATGGAGCTGGAACGCACCCGCTGATGCGCACCCGTACTATGGGCTCGATAAATTCATCGTTACGGACGGAGAAATGCCTCTCCCGCCTGCGGGACCTTTTCAGAACAGCAACCCTTCCCTTCGTCGTCATTCCCGCGAAAAGCGGGAATCTCTTTCCGGTCAAAGCGCTATGAAATCCCACTTTCGCGGGGATGACGGGTTGGGGAATTCCGAACGTTCTGGCACGCGGGGAACACCACGCGCATGGCTCCGGCCACGGCGACCGGTCTTCCGGTCAGCCGTGCCGGTGGATGTGGGCGGGTGTCTGCAGATGGTCTGCCGGGCGTTGCGCTCGTTGTCCTGGTGGCGGCGTTCGGCGGGCGTCGGCCGATCAGGGTGGGCCGCGAGGGCGGAGCAGGATCGGGTGCGGCCGTGGCGGGCGGGCCGGTGCCGGCGGCCGGCCGGTCGTCCCCGGGCGGCGCCGGGACGAGTTCCCGGTTCCGGTTGAAGACTCGCCAGTGGCGAGGTTGTGCATGCGGCGTTCGCCCTTCGGCCCGGCGCCTGGATCACCGGTCCCGGATTTCCCCGCGGCGGGGCTGCCGGCCGGCGGGATCCCGCCGGGCGGGAGGCCGAGGGCCCGGCACAGGCTGGCGATCAGGGCTTCGATCGGCAAGGCGGTGTCGGCGAGGTCGACGTCGATGCGCTCGTCCTCGGTCAGCTTTTCCCGGAGCTCGGCGGTCAGCCGCTCCTGGGCCTCGGCGTCGGGAACCGCGGCGATGGCGGCGGCGACGCCCTGGGCCACGGCCTGGCGCCGGCCGTCCTTCTCGTTCTGCCGGGTCTGCCGCCGGAGTTCGGCCTCGCGCTGCGCCTGCTCCCGCTGCTGGCGCAGCCTGGCCTTGAGCGCGATGGCACGGCGGATGCCGAGGAACAGGCTGCTGAAGCGGGTCTCGGCGTCCCCGGCGCGGTCGAGATCGCCGGCCTTGAGGGCGGCGAGGGCCAGGGCGTGAAAGCCGCGGGCCAGCGCCTCCGCGAGCGCCATCAGCTCGGACAGCATCGCGGCCTCGTCCGCGGCCGGCGACGCGGCGGCCTGCTCTTCCCGTCGCCGGCGCAACTGGAGCGCAATGGCGCGGCGGATGGCGAGGAAGAGGGTGCTGAAGCGGGTCTCGGTCTTGCCGGCACGGTCGAGATCGCCGGCCGCGAGGGCGGCGACCGCCTCGGCCTGGAAGGTCCGGGCCAGCTCGAGGGCGAGCCTGGTCAGCCCGGACAGCACCTCGGTCTCCCGCTCGTCCGTGGACGGCGAGGCAGCGGAGGACGTCCCGACTGTGCTGGCATTGACCATTCCATATTGGAACAAAAAGGGAACATATGGTCAAGCGAAATCGCGCTCCGATTGAATCATCATCGCAACGTCCGGGGCCGGTCCCGCTGGATGGCCACGCCCCCTGCGGGGAGGTGCTGTCGCCCTTGCTACTCTCCGCCGCGGTGGCAATGGTGCTGATTACCGTCGAGGCGTTGAAGCGGCTGTCGCTTCGTTGCGTGCGGGTCCTATCATCGCCGGAGATCGGCTGAAGGGCTCGCCATGCATCGCCTCCTCGTCCTGCTCGCCCTCCTGCTCGGGCTGGGTGCTCCTGCCCTGGCCCAGGCGCCGGCCCAGCCCGGCCCGGACAAGCTGCGCAGCCTGGCCGAGCTGCTGCAGGACCCGGAGATCCGCGGCTGGCTGCAGGCCCAGGTCGCCGCGCCCGCCGCAGTCCCGGCGGAGGCCGGGCCGACCGCCGCGCCGGCGATGGCGGCGGGGATGCAGCAGAGCATGGCCGGCGGCATCGACGCGACCCGCGGCTTCCTGCGGTCGCTGATTGCGGCCGCTCCGACCCTGCCGGCGGAGCTCGCCGCCGCCTGGCGCGTCCTGACCGGACAGCTGATGGAACAGGGGCTGCTCTGGACCGTCCTGTCCCTGGCGGTCTTCGTCGGCCTCGGCTTCGGCGCAGAGAAGCTCTATTGGTGGCTGTCTGCCAGCTTCCGCCGTCGGCTGATCGGCACCCAGCTCGATACCCTGCATGGCCGGCTGCAGGCGGTGTGGCTGCGCTCGGTCTATGGCCTCGGCCTGATCTTCGTCTTCGCCCTGGCCAGCATCGGCGCCTTCCTGCTGTTCGACTGGCCGCCGTTGCTGCAGGAGATCGTGCTGGCCTACCTGCTGCTGGTGCTGATCGTCCGGGTGACGGTGGTGCTGGGGCGCATCATTCTGGCCCCGGGGGCGGAGAAGTTCCGGCTGGTGCCGATGGCGACGCCGACCGCGCATTTCTGGTTCATCTGGTCGGCGATCCTGGTCGGCTGGTTCTTCTTCGTGCAGTTCACGCTCGATGTCCTGGCGACGCTGGGGCTGCGACTGGAATCCTGGTACCTGGTCGGCCTGGCCTGCGGCGTGGTGCTGCTGGGCCTGACCCTGACCGCGTTGTGGCGCGCCCCGACCTTCGACGGGCGCGACCGGATCGGCCACGACCACCGGATCGGCACCTGGCTGCTGACCCTCTACATCGTCGGGGTCTGGCTGGCGCTGTTCACCGGCTCGGTCGCGCCCTTCTATGTCGGCGTCATCCTGTTGCTGCTGCCGATCGCGATCCGCGGCACCCATCTCGCGGTCAAGCATGTGCTGCGCCCGCCGGGCGCGGCGGCGGCGGAGGAGGTGCCCTCGGTGCTGGCGGTGTCGCTGGAGCGCGGGCTGCGCGCGCTCCTGGTGATCGGTGGGGCGCTGGCCATCGCCGGCGTGCTCAGGCTCGACCTCAGCGCCCTGACCATGCGCGACACGCTGACGACGCGGCTGCTGCGCGGCGCCATCAACGCCGCGATCGTATTCCTGGTGGCCGATTTCGCCTGGCACCTGCTGCGCGCCTGGCTGGACCAGCGCATCGTCGCCGCCAATTCGGCCGGCCATGGTACCGGCGACGACTCCCGGCGCAGCGCCCGGCTGCGCACCCTGCTGCCGATCCTGAAGAACGTGCTGTTCGTGGTGCTGGCGGTGATGGCCGGGCTGATCGCCCTGGCGGCGCTGGGGGTGGAGATCGGGCCGCTGGTCGCCGGCGCCGGGGTGGTCGGCCTCGCCGTCGGCTTCGGCGCCCAGACCCTGGTGAAGGATGTCATCTCCGGCATGTTCTTCCTGTTCGACGACGCCTTCCGGATCGGCGAGTACATCGAGAGCGGCAGCATCCGCGGTACGGTCGAAGGGTTCTCGCTGCGCTCGCTCAAGCTGCGCCACCACCGCGGCGCGCTGCACACCATCCCGTTCGGCGCGCTGGACAAGATCACCAACTATTCGCGCGACTGGGTGATCGACAAGATGACCATCAGCGTCACCTACGACACCGACCTCGACAAGATCAAGCCGATCGTCAAGGAGATCGGCAAGGCGCTGCTGGCCGATCCGGAATTCGCGCCGCACATCCTGGAGACGCTGAAGATGCAGGGGGTGGAGCAGTTCGGTGACTTCGCCGTCCAGATCCGGCTGAAGATGATGACCAAGCCGGGCGAACAGTTCGTGATCCGGCGCCGCGCCATGGCGATGCTCAAGAGAGCCTTCGACGCCAACGGCATCGCCTTCGCCTTCCCGACCGTCACCGTGGCCGGCGGCGGGGGCGCAGCGACCTCGGCCGTGGCCCAGCACGCCCTGGACCGCGCCAAGCCGGCAGAGGAGGCGCGCTGAAAGGACGGGGCTCGTTGCGTTCCTCCCCCCGCAAGCGGGACTCTTTCAGAACAGCAACTCATCCCTTTGCCGTCATTCCCGCGAAAGCGGGAATCTCTGTCCGGTCAAAGCGTCACAAGATCCCCGCTTTCGCGGGGATGACGGATTGTGGGATTTTGTGAAGGTCTCGGAGGCCTCAGAAGAACGTCGACCGGGCGCTGGCGGAATGCTCCTTCAGCACGGCGTTGCTGGCCGGGTCGATCTCCTTCAGCAGCACGTCGTAGCCCCACAGATCGGCCATGTGCTGCAGCACCTGCCTGGTGTCGTTCTCGGCCAGCAGGATGCCGTTCACCACGCTGTGGTGCACGATCAGGCGGCGGTCGCCGGCGAGGTCGACATCGACCACCTGGATGTCCGGGTCGATCCAGGCAACGTCGTAGTGGCGGGCCAGCGCCCGGCGGATCCGGCGGTAGCCGTGCTCGTCGTGGATCGCGTCCACCCGCAGCTCCGGCTGGCCGGAATCGTCCTGCAGGTGAAACATCCGCCACTGCCGGATCAGCCGCGGGCTGAGGAACTGCGACACGAAACTCTCGTCGCGATAGTTCGCCCAGATGTCCTGCAGCACGCCGGTGGCGTCGCCCTTGCCGGCGATGTCCGGGAACCACTCGCGGTCCTCGTCGGTCGGGTCGACCACAATCCGCTCGATGTCCTGCATCATCCCCAGGCCGAGGGCGTAGGGGTTGATGCCGTTATAGTGCGGGTCGTTGAACTCCGGCTGGTACACGACATTGGTGTGCGACTGCAGGAACTCCAGGAAAGCGCCGTCGTTCAGGGCGCCCTGCTCGTGCAGCGTGGTCATGATCTTGTAGTGCACCCAGCAGGCGCAGCCCTCGTTCATCACCTTGGTCTGCGACTGCGGATAGAAGTACTGCGCCACCAGCCGGACGATGCGCAGCAGCTCGCGCTGCCAGGGCTGCAACCGTGGCGCCGATTTCTCCAGGAAATAGAGGATATTCTCCTGCGGCAGCTCCAACAGGGCACGGCGGCGTTCCTCGCTCAGCACCGGCCCTGACTTGGTCGGCGCGGTCGGCAGGGTGCGCCACAGGTCGTTGAACACCTGCTCCTGGTATTGCAGCCGCTCCTTGGCCCGTCGCTCCTCGGTCTTCAGGTCCGGCCGCCGCGGCCGCGGATAGCGGTGCACGCCGTGGCTCATCAGCGCATGGGCGGCATCCAGCAGCTGCTCGACCGCCACCTGGCCGTAGCGCTCCTCGCATTGCGCGATATAGCTCTTGGCGAATTCGAGATAATCGAGGATGCCCTCGGCGTCGGTCCACTGCTTGAACAGGTAGTTGGTCTTGAAGAAGGTGTTGTGGCCGAAGGCGGCATGGGCGATCACCAGCGTCTGCAGGGTCGCGGTGTTCTCCTCCATGATGTAGCTGATGCAGGGGCTGGAATTGATCACCAGCTCATAGGCCAGGCCGCGCAGCCCCTTGCGGTACAGCACCTCGTTCTGGGCGAACTGCTTGCCGAAGGACCAGTGCTTGTAGAACAGCGGCATGCCGATCGAGGAATAGGCGTCGAGCATCTGCTCGGCGGTGATCACCTCGATCTGGTTAGGGTAGGTGTCGAGCCTCAGCTCCTTGGCCACCTGTCCGACCCGGTCGTAGATCCGCTGGATCGTGCCGAAGTCCCAGTCGGTGCCCGGGAAGAGCAGTGCATCATCCGTCATTCGGCCCCCGCGGTCTGCACGTCCCGGCGCTGGAACAGCTCGCGGAACACCGGATAGATGTCACGGCGGTGCCAGACCTTGCGCATGGCGAAGGGCGCATCAGCCTTCCGCACCCGGTCGTAGGTCTGCCACAGGTCGGTCTGGCGCGGCACCACGCCGGAGGACATCGGGTCCTCGTCGCGGCCGACCTCGAGATAGGCGAAGTACTGGCACAGCGGCAGGATCTCGTCGCCCAGCAAGGCCGCGGATTTGGCGCTGTCGCTCGACAGGTTGTCGCCGTCCGAGGCCTGGGCGGCATAGATGTTCCAGTCCTCCGGCCGATAGCGCTGGGCGACGATCGACGCCATCATCTCCAGCGCGGTGGAGACCACCGTGCCGCCGCTCTCGGTCGAGTAGAAGAACGTCTCCTCATCCACCTCCTCGGCCTGGTGGGTGTGGCGGATGAAGACGATCTCGACATGCTTGTAGCGGCGCTTGAGGAACAGGTGGAGCAGGGCGAAGAAGCGCTTCGCCAGGTCCTTCATGTGCTCGGTCATCGAGCCGGACACGTCCATCAGGCAGAACATCACCGCCTGGGCCACCGGCTTGGGCGTTGCCTCGAGCCGGCGGTAGCGCAGGTCGACCGGGTCGATATAAGGGATGCGCCGGGTGCGCCGCAGCAGATGGTCCAGCTGCTCCTGCAACTGGTCGATCTTGTCCTGGTCGGTGTCTTCCCCGCCCTCCAGCGCCGCGATCTCGGCTTCGACGTCCTTGATCTCGCCCGGCTTCGGGCGGCGCAGCGCGATTCGCCGGGACATCGCCCGCTGCATGGTCCGGGTCACCGCCAGGCTGGCCGGGGCGCCGGTGGTGGAATAGCCGGCCCGCCGCCAGCCGACGCTCTCGGACGCGACCAGCTTGCGCTTGGCCAGGTCGGGCAGCTCCAGATCGTCGAGGAAGAGCTCGAGATACTCCTCCTGCGACAGCACGAAGCGAAACTCGTCCTGGCCGTCGCCGTCAGGCGCGCCCTCGCTGCCGCCACCCCCACCGCCGCGCTTCGGCCGCTGCAGGGTGTCGCCCTCGACGAACTCCTTGTTGCCCGGCAGCACATGGTCGCGCAGGCCGCCGGAATTGGAGCGGTGCAGCCGCGGCTCGTTCACGCCGGTGACCGGGATCGAGACCTCGCCGCCCTGCTCCAGGTCCTTGATGCTGCGCTCGCGCGAGCTGTCGCGGACCGCCCGCTGAACCAGGGCCTTGGCCCGGCGCAGGAAGCGCTGGCGGTTGACGAGGCTCTTTCCCCCCGGATTGAGCCGCCGGTCGATGATGTGCATGGACATCGTGTATCGCTTCCGACCTCCGTCTTCAGCCTGCCTGCTTCACCCGCATGTACCATTCGACCAGGCGCCGGACTTGCCGCTCGGTGTAGCCGCGGCTGACCATGCGCAGGACGAACTCCTCGTGCTTCTTCTCGGTGTCGCCGTCCTTCTTCGAGCCGAAGCTGATCACCGGCAGCAGCTCCTCGACCTGGCTGAACATCCGCCGCTCGATCACGTCGCGGATCTTCTCGTAGCTGGTCCAGCTCGGGTTGCGGCCCTCGTTGCCGGCGCGGGAGCGCAGGGCGAACTTGACCACCTCGTTGCGGAAGTCCTTCGGGTTGGCGATCCCGGCCGGCTTCTCGATCTTGGTCAGCTCCTGGTTCAGCAGGTCGCGGTTCAGCAGCTGGCCGGTGTCCGGGTCCTTGAAGTCCTGGTCCTCGATCCAGGCATCGGCATAGTCGACATAGCGGTCGAACAGGTTCTGGCCGTAGTCGTGATACGATTCCAGATAGGCCTTCTGGATCTCGTGCCCGATGAACTCGGCGTAGCGCGGCGCCAGCTCGGCCTTCAGGAACTCCAGGTAGCGCTTCTCGGTCTCGGCCGGCAGCTGCTCGCGCCGCACCATCTGCTCGACCACATAGATCAGGTGCACCGGGTCGGCGGCGACCTCGTTGGTGTCGTGGTTGTAGGTCGCGGCCAGAGCCTTGAAGGCGAAGCGGGTCGAGACCCCGTCCATGCCCTCGTCGACGCCGCCGGCGTCCTTGTACTCCTGCAGGCTGCGGGCGCGGGGATCGACCTCGCGCAGGCTCTCGCCGTCATAGACCCGCATCTTGGAATAGACGTTGGAGTTCTCATGCTCGTGCAGCCGCGACAGCACCGAGAAGCGGGCCAGCATCTCCAGCGTGCCGGGGGCGCAGGGCGCGTCGGCCAGCTTCGAGCTGCGGATCAGCTTGTCGTAGATCTTCTGCTCCTCGGTCACCCGCAGGCAGTACGGCACCTTGATCACGTAGATCCGGTCGATGAAGGCTTCGTTGTTCTTGTTGTTCTTGAAGCCCTGCCACTCGGACTCGTTGGAATGCGCCATGATGATGCCGGTGAAGGGCAGGGCGCCGATGTTCTCGGTGCCGACGTAATTGGCCTCCTGCGTCGCCGTCAGCAGCGGGTGCAGCATCTTGATCGGCGCCTTGAACATCTCGACGAATTCGAGCAGGCCCTGATTGGCGCGGTTCAGGCCGCCGGAATAGCTGTAGGCGTCCGGGTCGTGCTGCGGCAGCGTCTCCAGGCTGCGGATGTCGACCTTGCCGACCAGCGAGGAGATGTCCTGGTTGTTCTCGTCGCCCGGCTCGGTCTTGGCGATGGCGATCTGGCGCAGCCGCGACGGCTGGAGCCGCACCACCTTGAAGCGCGAGATGTCGCCGCCGAACTCGTCCAGCCGTTTCAGGCACCAGGGGCTTACCAGCCCGGTCAGGCGCCGCCGCGGGATGCCGTAGCGCTCCTCGAGTTCGGCGCCCATCGTGTCGGGGTTGAACAGTCCGAGCGGGCTCTCGAAGATCGGGCTGATGTCGTCCCCGGCCTTCAGCGCGTAGATGGGGTGCACCTCCATCAGCGCCTTCAGCCGTTCGGCCAGCGAGGACTTGCCGCCGCCGACCGGGCCGAGCAGGTACAGGATCTGCTTGCGCTCCTCCAGCCCCTGGGCCGCGTGCAGCAGGAAGCTGACGATCCGCTCGATCGTCTCCTCCATGCCGTAGAACTCGGAGAAGGCCGGATAGACCCGGATGGTGCGGTTCATGAAGATCCGCCCCAGCCGGGCGTCGCGCGCGGTGTCCACGATTTCCGGCTGGCCGATGGCGTTGAGCAGCCGTTCCGGCGCGCTCGCATACATCATCGGGTCGCTGCGACACCCCTTCAGGAAGTCTTCGAGGGACATCTCCGCCGCGCGGCGGGCCTCGTAGGATTTCGCATAGCTGGTGAAGAGATCGTCGGTCGGTGCCATTGCCACCCGCCAAAGGTTGGAGGATCGAGACTCAACCTAGTCCGTCGTTTCTACCGCAGCTCCTGGGCGTTTGTTGCCGGCCCATGATGGTCCGGGATTTGCGGCGAGATTCGGGTGGCCGATGGGGTCCTGCACCATCCCTCCCGCCCGCAGGCCCGCGGAGGGCTGCGCAGTCGGGAACCGGATGAGGCGCAATATCTGACACTACCCCTTCTCCACCGCTCGCTCTGGTTATCAATATAGGATCGAAACTGACCGATAATACTACTGCCTTAATTTTTATCTGGTCCCGGTGCCTCGTCGATCGAGGTCTTGGCGCGGCCTGTCATCCAGGCCCCACGTCGCATCAGTGGTACCAGGGTATGCCCAGTTCGCGAGAAAGGCGATGCGGCTTTTCAACCGACTCGCCCTAAGCATGATATATGTCGCTGCATGATCGAAAAAGCCGATCGATTCGGCATTTACACATCGTCGGAACGATTGATCACAGGGTGCGCGAGGCCTGCGCCGCGGTCGCCATGACGCCCGTGGCCGCCATGGACTCGGATACCGATTCGCGTGCAGGTGGCCCGTCCGGCTGCGCTGAGAGCGTCGCATGACTCTGGAGCAGCTCCGGATCTTCGTCGCCGTCGCCGAGCATCTGCACGTCACCCGTGCGGCGCAGGCGCTGAACCTGACCCAGTCCGCCGCCAGCGCTGCGATCCAGGCGCTGGAGGCGCGCCATGCCACCAAGCTGTTCCACCGGGTCGGCCGCGGCATCGCCCTGACCGATGCCGGAACCGCCTTCCTGCCGGAGGCGCGGGCGGTGCTGGCCCGCGCCGCCCTGGCCGAGCGCGCGCTCGACGACCTGTCCGGGCTGCGCCGCGGCCTGCTGGCGCTGCACGCCAGCCAGACCATCGGAAACTATTGGCTGCCGGCGCTCATGCACCGGTTCCGGACGGTGCATCCCGGGCTGCAGCTCGACCTCACCATCGGCAACACCACCCAGGTGGCCGAGGCGGTGCGCGAGGGCCGGGCCGATATCGGCTTCGTCGAGGGCGATCTCGACCTCGCCGGCTTCGAGCATGCCAGCGTGCCGGGCGACCGGCTGGTGCTGGTGGTCGGGGCCGGCCATCCCTGGGCCGGGGAGAGGATGATCGCGCCGGCCCGCTTCGGCGACAGCGCCTGGGTGCTGCGCGAGCGCGGCTCCGGCACCCGCCAGGTGTTCGAATCGGCCCTAGGGCGGCTCGGCGTCGACCCCGCCACCCTGCCGGTGGCGCTCGAGCTCGCCAGCAACGAGGCGGTACGGGCGGCGATCGAGGCGGGGGCAGGGGCGGGGGTGCTGTCCAGCCTGTCGGTCGAATCGGGGCTGCGCTTCGGCACGCTGCACCAGCTCGACCCGCCGTTCCCGGCCCGTCGCTTCCGGGTGCTGCGCCACCCGGACCACTACCGCAGCAAGGCGGTGGAGGCCTTCCTCGACATGCTGGATCTCGGCTAGGCGGGGGGTGCCGCGCCGCGGACCCTCCATGCCGGATCGGCATGCCGGCGGGGTTTAGCCCTTCGCCTGCTGCGCCGTGGCGCGGATCTGGCTCAGGCTGGCGCGCGGGGTGATCGCCTCGGGGTCCAGCTTGATCCAGATCAGGGCCGGCCGGCCGGCGGCGACCGCGCGCTCGAAGGCCGGCGCGAACTCCTCGGTCCGGTGCACCGTCTCGGCATGGGCGCCATAGGCCAGGGCCAGCTGCGCGAAATCCGGGTTCTGCAGGCCGGTGCCGCTGATCCGGGCCGGATAGTCCCGCTCCTGGTGCATGCGGATGGTGCCGTACATGCCGTTGTCGATCACCAGGAACACCACGGCGGCGTTGTACTGTGCCGCGGTCGCCAGCTCCTGCCCGTTCATCAGGAAGCAGCCGTCGCCGGCGGCGGCGATCACCACCCGCTCCGGATGCTGCAGCTTGGCGGCGACGCCAGCCGGCACGCCGTAGCCCATCGACCCGTTGGTCGGCGCCAGCTGGGTGCGCCAGCCGCGGTAGCGGTAGAAGCGGTGGAACCAGGTGGCGTAGTTGCCGGCGCCGTTGCAGATCATGGCATCGGCCGGCAGCCGGTCGACCAGCCAGCGCACGATCTCCGACATCTGCACCGAACCGGGCGACACCACCGGCTGCTGCCACGCCTCGTAATCGGCGCGGGCGCCGCGCACCCAGTCCTGCCGGGCCTGCAGGTCGCCGGCCGGGGCCAGGCCAGCCAGCGCCGCGGCGACGGCGGCGGAGTTGGCATTGATCGCCAGCTCCGGCTGGTACACCCGGCCCAGTTCTTCCGCCCCGGCATGGATGTGCACCAGCCGTTGCGCCGGCACCGGCAGGTTCAGAAGGGTGTAGCCGCCGGTGGTCATCTCGCCCAGCCGGGCGCCCAGCACGACGAGCAGGTCGGTGGTCTTCACCCGCTCGGCCAGCTTCGGGTTCGGGCCGATGCCGACGTCGCCGGCATAGTGGGTGTGGTCGTTGTCGACGTAGTCCTGGCAGCGGAAGGAGACGGTCAGCGGCACCTCCCAGGCTTCGGCGAAGGCCTGGATGTCGGCGCGGGCCTGGGCGCTCCATCCGCCGCCGCCGATCAGCAGCAGCGGCCGCTTCGCCTCGGCCAGCAGGTCGCGCAGCCGGGCCAGGGCCCCGACCCCGATGCCGGTCTCGACCGGGACGGCGGGGCGGGCGTCCGGCGCGTCGGTCTCTTCGACCAGCATGTCCTCCGGCAACGCCAGCACCACCGGGCCCGGGCGGCCGGAAGTCGCCGTATAGAAGGCGCGGGAGACCAATTCCGGCACCCGGTCGGCGTCGTCGATCTGCGCCGCCCATTTGGTCATCGATCCGAACACCTTGCGGACATCGACCTCCTGGAAGGCTTCGCGCTCGAACATGTCGCGGCCGACCTGGCCCATGAACACAATCACCGGCGACGAGTCCTGCTGCGCCACATGGATGCCGACCGAGGCGTTGGTGATGCCCGGGCCGCGGGTGACGAAGCAGATGCCGGGCTTGCCGGTGGCCTTGGCATAGGCGTCGGCCATGTAGGCGGCGCCGCCTTCCTGGCGGCAGACCACCAGCTTGATCTCCGGCACGTCGTGCAGCGCGTCGAGCACCGCCAGGTAGCTCTCGCCCGGGACGCAGAAGATGGTGTCGACGCCGTTCAGGCGCAGGGTGTCGACCAGGGCGCGGGCTGCGGTGCGGGACATGATGGGGCGACCGTTTCTTATGGGCGTTGCGGCTGCCGGTCTAGCATGCGGCTTGCGCCCGTCCAACCCGCCCCGGTCTTGCCGCCTTGCCGCCCTCGTGCTCTAACGACGCCGTCCCCCGCGACGAGCCGTGTCCATGAGCCTCGAGACCCTCGCCGACCATGCTTTCGCTCCCGTGGCCCTGGCCCTGGAGGACGGCCGGATTCCGGGTGCGGCACTGGGCATCGCCACGGCGGACGGCCAGCGCGCGCTGCGCTGGGGCGGCGTCGCCACCACTTTGCCGAAGCCGGAGCCGCTGGCGCGCGACACTTGGTTCGACCTCGCCAGCCTGACCAAGGTCATCGTCACGGTGACCGAGATCCTGCGGCTGGTGGAGGAGGGGGTGCTGGACCTCGACGACCCGCTGGCCAAGCATTTGCCGGATGCGGCGCCGCTGCACGGCGCCATCACGCTGCGCCGGCTGATCGACCATTCCAGCGGCCTGCCGGCGCAGGAGCGGATCTATCTCTGGCCCGGCCCGGCCGACCAGCGCCGTACCGCGGTGATCCGCAAGCACTGGCCGGTGAAGGCCGAGCCCGTCTATTCCGACATCAACTACATGCTGCTCGGCTTCGTGGTCGAACGCTGGCGCGGCGTCGCCTTCAACCAGCTGCCGGTCGGCACCGGCCTGTCCTTCACCCCGGTGCCGGCGCAGTCGGCGGCGACCGAGGTCTGCTCGGTCCGCAATCGCCTGCTGCGCGGCGAGGTGCATGACGAGAACGCCTGGTCGCTGGGCGGCGCCGCCGGCCATGCCGGGCTGTTCGGCACCGTGCGCGGCGTGCTCGACTTCGCGCTGGAGTTGCTGCGCGGCCGGCTGCTGAGCCCGGCGGCGATGGTCGAGCTGTGCGCGCCGCAATCGATCCCCGGCCGGGCGCTGGGGTGGGAGCGGCGCCACCCCGGCTGGAAGGGCGGCAGCCTGTGCTCGCCGCGCACCATCGGCCATCTCGGCTTCACCGGCACCGGGCTGTGGATCGACCTCGACCGCGGCATTGCCTGGACGCTGCTGACCAACCGGGTGCATCCCAGCCGCGAGGTCGACACCGGCATCCAGGACCTGCGCCTGTCGGTCGGCAACCGCATCGCCGCCCGCTGGCGCGACTGGGCCTGACGGTCCCGCGATTTCCGATCATCAGGGTCCCGTGCCCCAAACCAACGGATAGGTTGGAACTCGCGGCGGGGGATTCCATTCTATGAACCGTAGCGCCGGACCTGAGTCAGGGCCGGATCGCTCCCCAAAACGAGGAGAAGGGTGATGAGCAAGGCCTCCAATACACCGGTCGTGGACGCGCTGAAGCAGGTGCTGGCCGATACCTACGCCCTCCAGATCAAGACCCAGAACTATCACTGGAACGTGGAAGGCCCGCAGTTCCGCTCGCTGCACCTGATGTTCGAGGACCAGTACAAGGAGCTGTTCGCGGCGGTGGACGAGGTGGCGGAGCGGATCCGCGCCCTGGGCGAGCCTGCGCCGGGCAGCTTCAAGGCCTTCTCCGAGCTGACCAAGGTGTCGCCGCCCAAGGACGGGATCGAGGGCTCGGCCATGGTCAAGGACCTGCTCAAGAGCCATGAGCTATTGTCGGAGCAGGCCAAGGCCGCCCTGGCGGTCGGCGAGAAGGCGGGCGACGATTCGACCGTCGACCTGCTGACCGACCGGATCACCTATCACGACAAGACCGCCTGGATGCTGCGCTCCACCGCGGCGTAAGCAGCCCGGCATCGGTCGGAGACGAAAGGCTCGGATCAGAAGGTCCGGGCCTTTTCTGTTGTAGCCGATCTTCCGACCATCGGCATGCTGGGCGGAGCGGGGGGCGTGATGCGGCGTGCGTCGATTTGTGGATTTCTGATGCTGGCGGCGCTGGCGGAGCCGACACGCCTCGCCGCCGCAGCGCCGGCTGACCCTGTGGATTGTCGGGTCTACTCATACAGCGACCAGCGGGATTTGCTGGTCCGGAAGCTCGGGCAGGACGGGTATTCGGCCGAGCAGTCGAAATTCCTGATGTGGCTGTCCGACCTGAAGGCCCGCAGCATCAAGCAAAGCTGCCTGACCGATGAGGGCCGGCAATGCGGGGCGGGCGGCATCAAGGGGATGATGCTGGAGTGCACTCGGAAGCTTCTCGACGAGGCCGTGGCCAAGGCCGGGATGACGCCGGCCTCGCCGGGGTTGGATCAAATAAAGCCGACGGCCCTGTATGGCAGGACCCAGTTTGCGGTTCGCGAGCTGTTGGCCCTGTCGATGATGGAGGCGTGCTCCGCCAGCGCTAAGGAGCGGTTCTTCAGCACGCCTCAGAGGGGCGATTGCCTGACGGACGTGAACGCCACGCCACCCTGACGGGCGCTGTGGCGCCCGTCTTGCCGGAGAACGAGGTGTCGGGCTTCGGGCGGGACCTCGCCGCTACAGCACGAAATCGGCGGCAGTCAGCGCGGTCGCCGTGACCACGTCGATCGCCATGTCCGCGACTTGGTCGCCCTCGCGGTCGCCATAGACCGTGGTCACGCCGCCATCCGCGACCACGATCAGCTCGCCGGCGAGGCCGGTGAAGGCGCCGCTCCCGGTGAAGGTGAACCTGCCGTTCCAGGAGCCGTCGGCGCCGATGCTGTGCAGGTTGATGCTGTCCCCCTCGGCCGCGGAGAAATCCTCGATCCGATCGCGCCCGGCGGCGTCCACGGTGCTGTCGCTGAACGCCCGGTAGATGAACCTGTCGGCACCGGCGCCGCCGGTCAGCACATCCGCGCCATACTCGGCGTCCATGCGGTCGTCGCCGCTGCCGCCGAGAAGCGTGTCGTCGCCGCCGGCGGCGACCAGCCAATCCGCGCCGTCCCCGCCTTCCATGCGGTTCGCGGCCCCGGTGCCGCCGAGCGTGTCGTCGAAGGCAGACCCGATCAGGTTCTCGACCTCCCGGATCTCGCAGGTCCGATAGGTCGGTTCGCCGCCGATCCGGACATGCACCCCGGCCGTCGCGTCGGCGAAGGTGACCGTGTCGATGCCGTCCCCGCCGATCAGCAGGTCCTTGCCGCCATGGCCGTCGAGCAGGTCGTCGCCGGCCTGGCCATAGAGGATATTGACCCCGGCATCGCCCGACAGCACGTCGCCATGGGCCGACCCGCGGAGATTCGCGATTCCGGCATAAGTGTCGCCCGCCGCATCGCCGCCCGACGCGGCACCGGTCGCGAGATCGATCGTCACCGCGGCGGCCGAATGCCGGTAGGACGCCACGTTGCTGCCGGCGCCGCCGTCGAGCGTGTCGGCCCCCGCTCCGCCTTCGAGGATGTCGTTCCCGGCGTCGCCGAGCAGGGTGTCGGCGCCGGTGCCGCCATAGAGCGCGTCGCTGCCGTCCCCGCCGGAGAGCGCGTCGTCGCCCGCCGCGCCCTGGATCCGGTCGCCGCCGCCGCTGCCGGTCAGGGTGTCGTCATGGGCCGATCCGAGCACCCTCTCGATCCCGGTCAGGACGTCGCCGAGCGCGTCGCCCGCGCTGCCTGTTCCGGTCGCGAGATCGACGCTCACCCCGGTCGCGCTGGTGTGGTACGAGGCCCAGTCCGCCTGATCGGCGCCGCCCACCAGCGTGTCGGCGCCCGGGCCACCGACCAGGATGTCGTCGCCCCAGCTGCCCTCGAGCCGGTCGTCGCCGCTGTGGCCGTAGAGCACGTCGTTGCCGACGCCGCCCAGGAGGGTGTTCGCCCCGGTGTCGCCGGCCAGCCTGTCGTCGTAGTAGGACCCCGTCAGCCCTTCGATGCCGCTGAAACTATCGCCCTCGGCATCCCCGCCGGTCGCGGTCCCGGGCAGCAGGCTGACGGAAACGCCGCCGCCGGATTGCTGATAGGACAGCATGTCGATCCCGGCCCCGCCCTCGACCCGGTCGGCGCCCGCGACGCCGTCGAGCGTGTCGTCGCCGCCATAGCCGTAGATCGAATCGTCGGTCTCGGTGCCGGTCAGGATATCGTCCTGCTCGGTCCCTTCGATAATCGCCATGCCGGTCCTCCCTTCGCAGGGCAGCGCCGGATATCATGAGACCCCAGCGCCGCTGAAATCCTCGGAGAGGATTTTGCAGAAGATTCTGCCAGGAGTCTTGAACTTAAATTCTTTCGACGGGGATCGGTAATTCTGTATCGAACAGGTTCTGCGACGACGCTCGGACGTTTCGACTGAGCGCCTCTCCTCCGGACTCTCGGCTGCGGCGGAGAGCGCCTGGCGGCGGTCGCGGGCGAGCTTGGGGCGACATTCCCAGGGAAATGCTGTTTCATGCATATCCGCATACGATCGTCGGAAGGGGGAATTGATGGTCGATATCGCCAAAGGAGCCGGCAGCACGCCGGCCGTGGAGCCGAGCCTGCATCGGGTGATGGGGCCCTGGCTGCTGCTGCTGTTCATCGTCGGCGACATCCTCGGCACCGGCATCTACGCCCTGACCGGGCAGGTGGCGAAGCAGGTCGGCGGCGTGGTCTGGCTGCCCTTCCTGGTGGCCTTCGCCGTCGCCCTGGTCACCGCCTTCAGCTATCTCGAGCTGGTGACCAAGTACCCGCGCGCCGCCGGGGCTGCGCTGTACACACACAAGGCGTTCGGCATCCATTTCATCACCTTCATCGTCGCCTTCGCGGTGATGTGCTCGGGCATCACCTCGGCCTCCACCGCCTCGCGCGCCTTCGCCGCCAACCTGTCGAGCGCCTTCAACCTTGGCCTGGGGGGCGGCGGCATCACCCTGATCGCCCTGGGCTTCATGGCGGTGGTCGCGGTCGTCAACTTCCGCGGCGTCGGCGAAAGCGTGAAGGCCAATGTCGTGCTGACCCTGGTCGAGCTGACCGGCCTGCTGATCATCATCTGCATCGGGCTGTGGGCAATCGGGATGGGCCAGGGCGACGTCTCGCGCGTCACCCAGTTCGCCACCACCGACCGCGGCGTGTTCTGGTCGGTGATCGCGGCCACCACCCTGGCCTTCTTCGCCATGGTCGGCTTCGAGGATTCGGTCAACATGGCCGAGGAGTGCCGCGAGCCGAGCAGCATCTTCCCGAAGGTGCTGCTGGCCGGGTTGTTCATCACCGGCGCGATCTACGTGCTGGTCTCGATCTCCGCCATCACCCTGGTGTCGCCGGAGCAACTGGGCGAGGGCGAGACGCCGCTGCTCCAGGTGGTACAGGCCGGCGCCCCCGGCTTTCCGCTGGAGATCTTCGGCTTCATCACCATGTTCGCGGTCGCCAACAGCGCCCTGATCAACATGCTGATGGCCAGCCGCCTGGTCTACGGCATGAGCCGCGAGCGGGTGCTGCCCGGCGTTCTGGGCAAGGTCCATGCCACGCGGCGCACGCCCTATCTCGCCATCGGCTTCACCACCCTCCTGGCCTTCGGCCTGATCGGCTTCGTCGGCGGCGTGCCGGCGCTGGGCGGCACCACGGCGCTGCTGCTGCTCTGCGTCTTCACCGTGGTCAATGTCGCCGTGCTGGTGCTGCGCCGCGACCCGGTCGAGCACAGCCATTTCCGCACCCCGACCGTCCTGCCGGTGGTGGGCGCCGTGACCTGCGCCTTCCTCGCCGGCCCCTGGACCGGGCGGGCGATGGAGCAGTACGCAATCGCCGGGGTGCTGCTGGCGATCGGCGTCGGGCTGTGGGTCGTGACCGTGCTGGTCAACCGCGCCACCGGCCAGACCGCCGCGGACCCGGCGATGGAGGATCTCGGCGGGGACGGGGCGGTCAACTGAGGCCGGCTGGGCTCAAGGGGTAAGCGGTCCCCGTCGCAGGTCGAAGCCCTTGGCGGCGACCGCTTTCGCTACCGCGTCGGAGACGGCTTCGGTCGCCGCCCTGGTCTGCTCGAAGGTCGCTGTGTAGAGGACGCGCAGCAGCGCGGTCTGCAGATGCAGGGCGTAGCCGAGGTCGCTGCGCTCCTCCGGCGTCATTCCGGCCACCGCCGGATCGCAGCGCAGCGCGGCGCGCAGCCGGGCCGCGAGCGGGCCGAGCCGGGCCTTGGCCGTCGCGACCGCCGGATTGGTGTCCGGCCATCCCAGCAGCGAGAACACGGTCAGGGTTGGGGCATGCCGGTCGTTGGTCGCGATCTCCTGCAGGCTCTGCCAGTAGACGGCGGCGGAATCGGCCAGGTCCTCGGCCTGCAGCCCCAGGGCCTTCATCGGCGCCGCGTCGGTGGCGATCGCATCGTGGACCGTCGCGACCCGATAGGCGCGGGCGGCGGCGTCTGCGGCCGCCCGGTCGGCCAGGGCGGTCAGCGCGATCAGATGCTGCCAGGCGCCGCGGCTGCGGCTGTCGTCATGATCGAAGGCCAGCGCCGCGCCCGGCGCCGGCGACCCGGCGGGGCAGGCGGTGCAGCCCTCCACGGTGCAGGCGGCCTTCAGGGCGGGGACGCCGGCCGGGCCGACCAGCGTCGCCTCCGCCGCGTCCATCACGGCGTCGATCGTGGCGGCACGCGCCGCGACGAGAGGGGCCGGGGCGAAGGGCAGGGCGAGCATCGCCAGGGCGAGAGCGAGGAAAYGCGGCCTCATAGAGCCTCCTGGATCGGATTCGCCGCCATTCTGCGGCCGATCGATGACAGGATGGTGGCAGCCGCCTAGGACGGCTCGTCCGGCGCGGCGGCGAGGAAGTCGCCGAGCCGGTCGAGCTTGCGATCCCAGCTCAGCCGCCGCTCGCTGAGCCATTGCTCGGCCGTGTGCAGCGCCTCCGGCTGGATCCGGCAGGTGCGCACGCGGCCGACCTTCTCCGACCGCACCAGGCCGCTGGCCTCCAGCACCGCCAGGTGCTGGACCACGGCCGACAGCGACATCGCGAAGGGCTTCGCCAGCTCGCTGACCGAGGCCGGGCCGCGGCTCAGCCGCTCCACCATCACCCGCCGGCTGGGGTCGGCCAGGGCCTGGAACATCAGGTCGAGCGGCTGCGGATGCTGAAGCATATGCTTCAGTACGCCCGATCGGCCGGTACCGGCAAGGTGCCGCGCATCAGGTCTATTGGCCGGATCGTTCTATGATCTTGTTGACGGTCTCCGATCCGAACAAAAGAACGGCCGCAATCAACATGACTATGCACGCATAGGGGATCAGAAGCAGGGCGTAGTCCAGCCCATACTGATATTCCGTCATATAGAATACGGCGCCCTTGAAGCTATAGGCCATGATCTGGCCGGTGACGGCATCTGGCTCCTTGGGCAGATAGATGTACTGGGTTTGCAGCCCCCATCTATAGAGGAACGCGGCAGCCCCGATCACAACGAGCAGCCAGTTCGTCACCGTCAGGGCGGTCCGCCACAATTGGCTTCTGATCCTGATCGCCATAGGCAGGTTCCTGCGCTGTCGGCACCGAGCCGGGTGGTTCTCTCAGCATAGCAGAGAACCACTCCGACGCCCTGCCGGGGCTCATCGTCTAGCGCCGGGTCCGCATCCTTTCGCCGCGGCGGCGCAGCGCCTCGATCGCGACCAGCATCAGGGTCGAGACCACGATCAGCACGCTGGCGGCGGCGGTGATGGTCGGGCTGATGCTCTCGCGGATGCCGTTGAACATCTCGCGCGGCAGGGTGCGCTGGCCCGGCCCGGCCAGCAGCAGCGCCACCACCACCTCGTCGAAGGAGGTGACGAAGGCGAACAGCGCCCCCGACACCACGCCGGGCAGGATCAGCGGCAGCGTCACCTTGAAGAACACGGTGGTCGGCCGGGCGCCGAGGCTGGACGCGGCACGCGGCAGGTTGCGGTCCAGCCCCTGCAGCGTGGCGCCGACGGTGATCACCACGAAGGGCGCCGCCAGCGCGGTATGCGCCAGGATCAGCCCGGCATAGCTGTTGGTCAGCCCGACCGCGGCGAAGGCGAAGTACAGGCCGACCGCCACGATCACCACCGGCACGATCATCGGTGACAGCAGCAGGCCGGTCAGCAGCCCGCGGAAGCGCAGCGGCGCATGGTTCAGCCCCAGCGCCGCCGGGATGCCCAGCGCCGTCGCCAGCACCGTGGTGGCGCCGCCCACGATCAGGCTGTTGGCCAGCGCCCCCATCCAGCGCTCGGAGCTGAAGAACTCCGCGAACCAGCGCAGCGACACGCCGTCCAGCGGATAGACCAGGAACGACCCGCCGTTGAAGGACAGCGGCATGATCGCCAGGATCGGCGCGATCAGGAACAGCAGCGTCGCGCCGCCGGTCAGCCACAGCAGGGCGCGCCAGAAGGCCAGGCTTTCGAACAGTCTCATGGCGTTCAGCCCAGCCGCATGCGGTCGGCGCCCACCAGCCGGGCATAGACCGAGTAGAGGGCGAGGGTGGCGACCAGCAGCAGGAGGCCGAGCGCCGAGGCCATGCCCCAGTTGACGGTGCTGGTGGTGTAGAAGGCGATGAACCAGCTGATCATCTGGTCCGCCGGCCCGCCGACCAGCGCCGGGGTGATGTAGTAGCCGAGCGCCAGGATGAAGACCAGCAGGGCGCCGGCGCCGATCCCGGGCAGGGTCTGCGGCAGGTACACCCGCAGGAAGGCGCCGACCGGCCGGGCGCCGAGCGAATAGGCGGCGCGCAGATGCGCCGGCGGGATCGAGCGCATGACGCTATACAGCGGCAGGATCATATAGGGCAGCAGCACATGGGTCATGGCGATCAGCACGCCGACCCGGTTGTAGACCAGCTGCAGCGGCTCCCCGGTCAGCCCCAGCCCGGTCAGGATCTCGTTGACCACGCCGTTGGTCTGCAGCAGCACCACCCAGGCGGTGGTGCGGACCAACAGCGACGTCCAGAACGGCAGCAGCACCAGGATCATCAGGATGTTGGCGATGCGCGGCGGCCGGGTCGCCAGCAGATAAGCCACCGGGAAGCCGATCACCAGGCACAGCGCGGTGACCGACAGCGCCACCAGGAAGGTGCGCAGGAACACGTCGCGGTAGATCGCCTCGTCGGGCGGGGATTGCAGGATCGTGCCGGCGGCGTCGCGGCGCAGGTCCAGCGCCGCCAGCAGGTAGAAATCGGTGGTCGGCCCGGCGGCGCGGGCGATCGCGCCCCAGATCTCGGTTTGGCCCCAGGCCGGGTCGAGCGCCGTCAGCGTCTCCCGCCAGCTGCCCTGCGGTTGGTCGGGCAGCTTGCGCGCGGTGTTGGTGATGACCGTGCGATAGCCGTTGCGGTCGTAGTTCAGCCGCCGCGCGGCCGCCGGCAGGGATTTGTCGGCGCGCGCCTGCGCCAGGTCGGCGGCCAGCGCGGCGAAGGCCGGTTCGCCCGGCAGCCCGTCGCCCTGCCAGCCGGCCAGGGCGGCGACGGTGCGCGGCATCACCGGGCCCACGTCGCGGTCGTCGATGGCGCGCCACAGCATGCCGCCGATCGGCGCCACGAACACCAGCAGCAGGAAGACGACCAGCGGCGCCAGCAGCAGCCACGCCTCGATCCGCCGCCTGCGCCCGGCCCGCCGCAGCGACCGGCGGATGGTGGTGCCGTCCTCGGCGAGAGTCGCGCTCACCATCGTTCGGTCCTCCCCCTCCCCTTGCGGGAGGGGGGCGGGGGGAGGGGGCTGTCGATCGAAGAGAGCAGACCCGACCGGATCGAGTGCACCTGCGGCGCCAAACCCCTCCCCCTACCCCCTCCCGCAAGGGGAGGGGGAGGACAGAAGGAGCGGCCGCCCCGAAGCTTCGGGGCCATCCCGCCTACTTCGCCGCCCAGGTGTTGAAGCGCTCGGTCAGGCTGTCGATGTTCTCCAGCCAGAACTCGGCGTTCAGCTGCACCGCCTGGGACATGTTGGCCGGGTTGGTCGGCAGGCCGGGCAGGTACTCGGTCGCGATCAGCGGCGTTGCCGCCTTGTTGGTGACGCCATAGGTGATCTTGGTCGGCAGCTTGGCCTGGTTCTCAGGCTTGCCCATATAGGCCAGGAACTTGGTGGCGGCGTCGACATTGGGCGACCCCTTCAGGATCACCCAGCTGTCGATGGTGAACAGGCTGCCGGTCCAGACGATCTTGAAGTCCTTCTTATCGGCGGTGTTGGCGGCGGCGATGCGGCCGTTATAGGCGGTGGTCATCGCCACGTCGCCGGCCGCCAGCATCTGCGGCGGCTGGGCGCCGGCGGTCCACCAGATCAGGTTCGGCTTCAGCTCGTCCAGCTTGCGGAAGGCGCGGTCCACGCCCTCGGGCGTTCCCAGCACCTTGTAGACATCGGCCGGGGCGACGCCGTCGGCCATCAGCGCGATCTCCAGGTTGGTCTTCGGCCCCTGGCGCATCGCCCGCTTGCCGGGGAATTTCTTCACGTCCCAGAAATCGGCCCAGCTCTTCGGCCCGTCTTTGAACTTGGCGCCGTCATAGGCCAGGATGAAGTTGTAGACGATGGCGCCGACGCCGCAGTCGTTCACCGCCGCCGGCAGATAGGCGTCGCGGCCGCCGATCGCGTCCCAGTTCAGCGGCTGGAACAGGCCTTCCTCGCAGCCCAGCGCCAGCTCCTCGGATTCGACCTGGACCACGTCCCAGCTCGAATCGCCGCCCTCGACCTTGGCGCGCAGCACGCCGATGCCGCCGTCCCAGCTCTCGTCATGCATCGGGTTGCCGGCGGCCTTGAACGGCTCGAAATACAGCGCGCGCTGCGCGTCCTGATAGGCACCGCCCCAGGACACCACGGTCAGGTCGCGGGCCATGGCGGGGGCAGCCAAGCCGGCCGCGAGCACCACTGCCGCGGGCAGGAGGCGGGTGAAACGGATCATGACGGAAACTCCCTGTTTTCTTGTTCCGCCGAGGCGGGCGGCTCAGCGCCTAGACATGCTGGCCGCCGTTGATGTGCACCTCGGCCCCGGTAATGTAGGACGAGCCGGAGGTGCAAAGGAACATGATCGTTGCGGCGACCTCTTCCGGCTTGCCCAGCCGCTTCATCGGGATCTCGCTGTCGACCATCGCCTCGGTGCCCGGCGACAGGATCGAGGTGTCGATCTCGCCCGGCGCGATCGCGTTCACCCGCACGCCATGGGCGCCGAACTCATGCGCCATCTCGCGGGTCAGCGCCGCCAAGGCGGCCTTGGAGGTGGAATAGGCGGAACCGGCGAAGGGGTGCACCCGGCCGCCGGCGATCGAGGTGACGTTGATGATCGATCCCTTGGCCGCCTTCAGCGGCTCGAACAGCCCGCGGGCCAGCAGCGCGGTGGCGAACAGGTTGACGTTGAACACGTGCAGCCAGGTCGCGTAGTCGGTGGCCATCACCCCCATGCGCTTGCCGCCGGGCAGCTTGGGCGAGATGCCGGCATTGTTGACCAGCGCGTCCAGCTTGCCCAGCGGCAGCCGGGCCCGCAGCTCGTCCATGCCGCGCTCCAGGTCGCCGACGTCGGACAGGTCGAGCTGGACGTGATCCTCCTCGCCGGCATGCCACGGGCATTCCTTGGAGAAGGCCTGGCGCGACACGGTGATCACCCGCCAGCCGGCGGCGCTGAAGCGCTTCACCGTGGCGTGGCCGATGCCGCGGCTGGCGCCGGTCAGGATCAGGGTCTTCGGCTCTTCCGTCTGGGCCGTGTTGGACATGACTGTACCCGGGGTGGAGGGATCGATCCTGAGAACGGATCGCGATTGCGATCATGCGGCGCGGCGCCGCATCCGTCCAGGGGCGGGAAGGTGCAACAGCCGCTACCCCATGCCGCAGCGGCCCTCAGGGCTGGGCCAGGACGAGGCCTGGCGTCGCCTCCTTGGCATTCGGCAGGCGCGCCAGCTCGGGCAGCTCAGGCAGCGGCGCCTCGTCCTCGGCGTCGATGGCGCTCACCAGGCCCAGCGGGTGGTGGATCGTCTCGATCCCGGGCGCAGCCAGCAGGATCGGCGGATCGCCCTCGATCGTGAAGCCCGAGCGCCACAGCCGCAGCACCTGGCGGCTCGCGCCGCCGGCATCGGGCCGGATCAGGGTCAAAACCGGCATCCGCCCATCCTGCAGCACCGGCGGCACCGGCAGGGTCCGGGCGTCGGCCGTGCCGTCGAGGAACCGCACCGCAGTGGCGATGCTCCAGCCCGGCGGGGCGGTCCAGCCGGCCGGGGCGAGGGCGGCGGCCAGCGCCTCCGGCGGCCCGGCCCATTGCAGCCGGAAGGGCTGCTCGGACTCGCCTTCGAGGTCGACGCGGCGCTGCGGCAGCCGGCGCCAGCCCTCCACCCGCCACTCCGCGGCCGGCAGGGCGACCGTGGTGTCGCGGATCACATACATCGCCGCGGCGCCGTGATAGCCGGTCGCGACATGGGCGCCGCCGGCGACGGCCAGGGCCACCAGCAGCGCCACGGCGAAGCGGCGCGGCCGGATCCGCTGCGGGTCGGCCCGGCGGAAGGCCATGGCGAAGGCGATGGTCATGCCCAGGCCGAAGAGCAGCCCGGCGGCGACGTCCGACGGCCAATGCGCCGCCAGGTACACGCGTGAGGCGCAGACCAGCCCGATCAGCGCGGCGGCGACGCTCAGCGGCACCAGCTGCCAGCGTCCGGGCAGCCCGCGCGACAACAGCCAGCCCAGGATGCCGTACAGCACGGCGGAGAAGGCGGCGTGGCCGCTGGGGAAGCTGAAGGCGTCGGCGCCGCTGTACAGGTCGGTCGGCCGGGCGATCTGCAGCCGGCCCTTCACCAGCGGCACGAAGGCGGCGGTGATGGCGATGGCGATGGCCACGCCGCCGGCCCGGTGCCAGGCGCGGTACAGCAGCAGCCAGGCGACGGCGGCGATCACCAGCGCGGTGATGGTGATGCTGTCGCCGAGCATGGTGACGACGGTCAGGGCCGCATCGCCCCACGGCGTGCGCAGCGCCTGGACGAAGGCGCTGATCGCAGCATCGGCGCGGGCCATTCCGCCATGCGCGGCGACCAGGCGCAGCAGATTGACGAAGCCGGCGACCAGCACCAGCATCACGATGCCCAGCGCCGCCATGACCCGCAGATCCGGTTCCTCCGGATCGGCCAGCCGGGCCAGCAGGCGGGCCGGACGGCTGCCGCGGGCGGCGGCCCAGCGGTGGATCGCATGCTGGGCCCGGCCCAGCAGCGGCAGCAGCCGGCGCCAGACCCAGCGGGTGACGACGACCAGCAGCCACAGCGTCAGCGCCAGCACGGCCAGCAGCGCCACCAGCCGACCGCTGACGGCGCCGAGCGCACCCAGCGAGGCACCCAACACCGCGCCGCCCAGGATATGGGCCGGCGCCCAGACGATCGCCGAGGCGATGTTGACGATATAGAACAGCCGCGGCCGCAGTCCCAGCGCGCCAGCGACCATCGGGATCATCGGCCGCAGCATCGGCAGGAAGCGGCCCAGCGCGATGCTCTTGCCGCCATGCCGCCGGAAGAAGGCCTCGCCGCGCGCGACCAGCCCTGGATACCGGCTCATCGGCCAGGCGCCGAGAATGGTGCCGCGATGGCGCCGCCCTAGCTCGTAGGAGACGCCGTCGCCGATGATCGCCCCGGCGGTGGCCCAGACCAGCATCGGCCAGAGCGGCAGGTGGCCGAGTCCGACCACGGCGCCGATTCCGATCAGGATCGGCGAGCCGGGGATGAACAGCCCGACCACCGCCACCGATTCGGTCAGGGCGATCAGGAAGATCAGGATGCCCGCCCAATGCGGGTGCTGGCCGATGAACTCGATGACCGACTGCGCGATATCGGTCATGCCCCTGCCGTTCCCCTCGTCATTCCGACTCCATGCTTCGAACCGGTGTCATAGCTCGTGGTTTCCATGGTCTGGCGCAACCCCGGCGGTCGCCGCGGCGAAGCGGTTGCCGTCGGCGGCGAAGGCTGCCACATGAGACTGGTGTCGGATTGAGCGGAAGAAATGGCGATGAGGGGGAGGATCCTGACCCTGGCGGTGACGGGCCTGCTCGGCTGGTCCGTGGCCGGCTGCGCAGTGGCAACCGCCCCGGTGCGGCCCGCCCCGGCCCGGCCCGACGGCGGCGTCGTCCTGCTCGGCGAGACTCATGACCGCGTCGCCGATCATCACTGGCAGCTGCAGCGGATCGCGGCGCTGCTCGAGGAGCAGCCGGACCTCGCCATCGGGCTGGAGATGGTGCCGCGCAGCCGCCAGGCCGCGCTCGATGCCTGGACCGCAGGCCGGCTCGATGAGGCTGCTTTCCTGCGCGAGGTTGATTGGGACCGGTCCTGGGGCTTCGATTTCGGCCTGTACCGGCCGATCTTCGCCTTCGCCCGGATGCACCGCATCAAGCTGATCGCGCTGAATGTCGACCGCGACGTCGTGCGCGCGGTCGGGCAGGACGGCTGGGCGGCGCTGGAAGCCCGGCCGGACCTCGATCTCGGCCGGCCGGTGGCGCCGTCGCCCGACTACAACCGCTACCTCGCCGCCGCCTTCGCCGGCCATGGCCGTGGCGCGGAGGGCGACGCCCTCAACCGCGGCTTCCGCCGCTTCGTCGACATCCAGCTGCTGTGGGACCGGGCGATGGCCGCGCGCATCGCCGCGGCGCGGGCGGCCGGGACGCCGCTGGTTGTGGTGCTGGCCGGCAGCGGCCATGTCCGCGACGGCATCCCGCGCCAGCTGCGCGATCTCGGCTATCCCAGCACCGCGCTGGTCGCTCCGGGTGCCGGAGATGGGATCTGAGCCCACTTTGCGCCGATCGGGACGCATCCTCTTCATCGTCATGGCGCGGAGCGCAGCGACGTGGCCATCCGGAGTTCCGTACCGCTGGATGGCCACGCCCCTGCGGGGCTCGCCATGACGGCTTTGGGTTGGCGAAGATCGCTCATCACAGAATCCGGCGTCCGTACCGTCCATACTGCCTGAATTGTGACATGAAGTTGGGAGATCGTCCGGTCCAGTTGTTCTGAATATTGAAAGGCGACTGGCTTGATTACCCTCCGTCGTAGTGAATCCGATTCACTTTTCAGCAGGACGACTATCTCAATTCGACCGAAAGGCCTGGCCGTTCTGGCCGCCGCCGCCCTGGCCCTGCACCTGACGGCCGCGCCGGCCATGGCCGCGACGCCGTTGGAGCTGACGCAGAAGCATCTGTATGCCGGCTCGATCGCCGAGGGCGAGAAGGCGCTGGCCGCGATCCTGGCGAAGAAGCCGGACGATGCCGAGGCGATCGCCGGGCTCGGCCTGATCCGCCTGGCCAAGGCGACGGAGCATTTCAGCCAGACCCTGTACCGCTACGGCTACCGGCCGCCGGACGACCCGACGATATCGGTGCCGCTGCTGACCATGCCGGTGCCGCCGAACCCGAACCCGGAGGTGATCCGCTACGAGGACGCCCGCGCCATCCTGCAGGCGCTGGTCGACGACCTCGACGCGGTCGACCGCACGCTGCAGCCGCTGGGCGACCGGCCGGTGAAGCTGCCCATGGCGATGGGCCGGGTGAAGCTCGACCTCGCCGGCAACGGCCGGGGCCAGGCCACGCTGTACGACGTCTACAGCGCCGTGCTGCTGGGCGGGCAGGGCGATCCCGCCAATGCCGGCAAGCTGGTGATCGCCTTCGACACCGGTGACGTGCTGTGGCTGCGCGCCTACACCCATGTGCTGCGCGCGGGCGCCGAGTTCCTGCTGGCGCGCGACTGGCACCGCAGCTTCGACGCCGCCGCGCATCTCCTGTTCCCGCGGCCGGACTCGCCCCTCGCGGCGGCGCTGACCCTGCCCACCCAGGGCATGTTCCTGGGGGAGGAGGACGGGCGGATCGCCGACGGCATCGCCTGGATCCATCTGCTGAACTGGCCGGTGGCCGAACCCGACCGGCTGCCGCGGACCCGCGAGCACTTCCTGGCGGCGGCGAAACTCAGCCAGGAGATGTGGGCGTCGATCCGGGCCGAGACCGACGACGACCGTGAATGGCTGCCGAACGCGAAGCAGGCCAGCCTGATCCCGGGCATGACCATGACCGATGATCGCATCGACACCTGGCTGGCCTTGATGCAGGAATCCGAGGCGATCCTGAACGGCGAGAAGCTGCTGCCGCATTGGCGCTTCGATCACGGCTTCAACCTGCGCCGTCTGATGGAGTCGCCGCAGCCCTTTGACCTGGTGCTGCTGCTGACCGGCACCGACATGGTGCCCTATCTCGAGGACGGCCCGGTCAGCGACCGCTCGTTCTGGGAACAGGCCACCGGCGCCTTCGAGGGCGAGTTCCTCAGCTTCGCGGTCTGGATCAACTGACCCGGCTCAGTGCTGCAGGATGTTGACCAGCCGGCCGAACGGGTCGCGGACATAGAACCGGCGCACGCCCCAGGGCTCGTCGGCCGGGCCGTATTCGATCGCGAGGCCCATCGCCACGGCCTTGCGGTGCGTGGCGTCGACATCGTCGACCTCGATCGAGAGATCCGGAACCGGGGTGCCGGAGCCGCCTTCGGTCATGACGCTGAGCTGCGGCGTCATCGTCGCGTCGGCGGTGAAGGTCAGGATCCAGCCCATGTCCATGGCGAGGTGCAGCCCCAGCAGGTCGCCATAGAAGGCCTGCGCCTTGGCAACGTCGCCGGCGGCGATGTTGGTGACGATCCGCTTCACGGCCATGGGGTTCCTCCTGTTGTTGTCGCACACGGGCTCGATGGCTCAAGGCGATACCATACGCGTAGCCTCTCCCGCTTGCGGGAGAGGCTACGCTTTATCATTGACGCCTGTTCTGACGATCTGCCGCCACCGCATCACGCCCCCGCCGGCCTTCCAGCAGGTCGCGCTGGCGGGCCAGGGCGGCGGCCATGAATTCGGTGAAGGCGCTGACCCGGGCGGTGCGGCGCAGATCCTCATGGGTCAGCACCCACAGCGCCGCCTCCTCGGGCACCGTCGGCATGGCGATCCGCACCAGCCCGTCGGTGGCGTCGCCGAGATAGCAGGGCAGGGCGGCCAGGCCGATCCCGGCGTGGGCCGCACGGCAGACCTCGACCAGCGAATCCGCCCGCAGCGCAATCGCGGCGTCCGGCAGGGCCCGGCGCATCCAGCGGGCGACCGAGGTGCCGGCCAGGCTGTCGTCCGGCGTCACCCAGGGATGGGCGGCGACCGTGCCCGACCGCGCCGCCGGGTGGCTGGCCGCGGCATAGACGGCGAAGGCGATGCCGGCGACGCGGCGGCCGACCAGCGTCTCCGGCGGGTCCAGCACCGGCCGGATGGCGACATCGGCGTCGCGCCGGGTCAGGTTCGCCATCAGGTTGGCGGTCGTGACCTCCAGCACGATGCCGGGATGCAGCTCGCGGAACTGGGCCAGCAGCGGCGGCAGCAGCGATGTCGTCAGCGTGTCGGCCGTCGCCACCCGCAGCGTGCCCTCCAGGCGCAAATCCTGGCCGGCCAGGCGGCGCTCCAGCGCCTCGACTGTCGCGGCCATGCCGCGGGCCGCCGCCGCCAGCTCCTCGCCGCCGGCGGTCAGGGCATAGCCGCCGGGCAGCCGGTCGAACAGCCGCAGGCCCAGCCGCTGCTCGAAGCCACCAATCCGGCGCAGCACCGTGGTGTGGTTGACGCCGAGCCGCCGGGCCGCGCCCGCCAGCGAGCCGCAATCGGCCACCGCCAGCACGGTGTGCAGGTCCTCCCAATCAAGCCGGTTGTCCATGAGTTGGCCTGTGCGTGGACGCAGATGATCGCTGCAGTATCACAGATCGAACTGCGGCGATGCACGGATCATCTTCTCGGCAACGGCGGGGCTGGCCCGCCTTCCGGAGACACAACATGACCCCGATCCAACTCTACACTTGGCAGACTCCGAACGGGCACAAGGCCTCGATCATGCTCGAGGAGACCGGCCTGCCCTATGAGGTCCACCCCGTCGACATCGAGAAGGGTGAGCAGCGCGAGCCAGCCTTCCTGGCACTGAACCCGAACAACAAGATCCCGGTGATCACCGACCCCGATCGCGGCCGCACCGTGTTCGAGAGCGGCGCCATCTTGACCTATCTCGCCGAGCGCTCGGGCCGCCTGCTGCCGGCCGATGCCGGGGAGCGGCTGACGGCGCTGCAATGGACCCTGTTCCAGGCCGCGCATCTCGGCCCGACGCTCGGCCAGCTCTGGAACTACAAGGTCTTCGCCTCGGAGAAGATCCCCTATGTCATCGGCCGCTTCGAGGCCGAGGCGGCGCGGGTGTTCCGGGTGTTGGACGGCACGCTCGGCCGCCGCAGCCACCTGGCGGGCGAAGCTTACGGCATCGCCGATATCATGAGCTGGCCCTGGATCCATGCCGGGCTGGTGCATATCGGCCTCGACCTCGATTCCAACCCCAACCTGCGCCGCTGGTACGACGCCGTCGCCGCCCGGCCCGCCGTGCAGCGCGGACTGCGCGTGCCCGTCCTCGGCACCCGGGATTGACCGAACGATCGGTCGGAGAATTCGCCATGGAAACCCTGTTCGTCCCGATCTCGCTGCTGGCCGGCGGGCTGCTTGCGGTGCAGGCCGGCGCCAACGCCCAGCTCGCCAAGGCCACCGGCAGCCCCTTCGCCGCCACCACGCTGCAGCTCTCGGTCGGCAYCGCGATCCTGCTGGCCGCGGCACTCCTGACCGGCACGGTCTCGGCCCTCGCCGCCCTGCCAAGCGTGGTCTGGTGGCATGCGGTCGGCGGCGTCGGCAGCGCCGTCTATGTGGTCTCGACCATCCTGCTGTTCCCGCGGCTCGGCGCCGTGGTCAGCGTCGGGCTGTTCATCGCCGGCCAGATGCTGGCCTCGCTGGCGCTCGACGGCTTCGGCCTGCTCGGCGTCCCGGCGGCAGGCTTCGCGCCCGCAGCCTTGGCCGGAACCGCGCTGGTGCTGGCCGGGGCAGCGGCGATCGTGCTCGGCCAGTCCGGCGGCAGCGCCATCGCGACCCTGTCGCGGGCCGGCTGGATCGTGCTGGCGCTGGTGGCCGGCGCGGTGCTGCCGGTGCAGGGCGCGGTCAACGCGCTGCTGCGCCGCGACCTCAGCGCGCCCTTCGCCGTCGGCGCCGTCAGCTTCCTGGTGGCGACGATGGCGATGGCGGCGGTGGTGCTGTTGGTGCTGGCCCTGCCGCGGCAGCCGCGGCCTCGCCTGGAGGGCGTCGGGGCGATGCCATGGTGGGGCTGGCTCGGCGGCGTCGCCGGCGCCACCTACGTCACCACCGTCTTCACCGCGATCCCGGTGATCGGCGCCGCCGCGGCGGTCGGGCTGACCGTCGCCGGCCAGCAGGTCGCCTCGGTCTTCGTCGACCGCTATGGCTGGTTCCGCCTGCCGCGGCGCCCGGTCTCGGCCCTGCGCCTGGCCGGGGTGGCGGCGCTGCTGGCCGGCGTCGCCGCGATCAAGCTCGGTTGAGGAGGCGTCGATGTCGAACTCCCTCGCCTGGGCGATGCTGGTCCTGTCCGGCATCGCCGACGTGGTCTGGGCCGTGACCACCAAATACTCCGACGGCTACAGCCGGCTCGGCTGGACCGCGGCCTCGGTGGCGGCCCTGGTGGTCTTCCTCGGCCTGCTGACCCAGGCGCTGAAGGTGCTGCCGCTCGGCACTGCCTATGCGGTCTGGACCGGCATCGGCGCGGTCGGGTCGGTTACCGCCGGGCTGCTGCTGTTCGGCGAGGCGCTCGGCCCCGCACGCCTCGCCGCGATCCTGGCCATCCTCGCCGGCGTGGTCGCGCTCAAGCTGCTGCCGGGCTAAGGGTGCCCCAATTGGCCCACCGACTGGCGCAGTGTCTCGGCCAGCGCCCAGGCCGGCTCGGACGGGCCCGCGGTGCAGACCAGGAATTCCACCTCCGGCAGCGGCGGCAGACCGTCCTCCGGCCCCAGCACCCGCAGCCCAGGCCCGATCGCGCTCAGCGGCAGCGGCGTCACCGCCAGCCCGGCCAGGGCGGCGGCGCGGACGCCGGCGACGCTGGGGCTGACATAGGCGATCCGCCAGGGCCGCCGGATCCCGGCCAGCCCCGCCAGCGCCGCCTCCCGGTACGGGCACGGCTCGGGGAAGAAGGCGAGGGGGATCGGGTCGGGCAGGGCACCCAGATCCTTGGCGGCGGCCCAGGCCAGCGGCTCGCGCCACAGCGTCCAGCCGCGGCCGTCGCCATGGCAGCGGCTGCACAGGATCAGGTCCAGCCGGCCGGCCTCCAGCGCCTGGAACAGCGTGGTGGCGATGCCGACCTCGACCTCGATCCGCACCGCCGGATGCTGCGCCCCGAAGCGCCGCAGGATCTCCGGCAAGCCGGAGCCGGCGACATCCTCCGACGCGCCGATCCGGATGCCGCCGGCCAGCGACGAAGCCGACAGGCTGGCCCGGGCGTCCTGGTTCAGCCGCAGGATGCTGCGGGCATAGCCCAGCAGCGTCTCGCCGGCCTCGGTCAGCGCCACCGACCGGGTGCTGCGCCGCAGCAGCGGCCGGCCCGCCTGGTCCTCCAGGCGGCGGATCTGGGCGCTCACCGTCGACTGGGTGAGGTGGAGATGCTCCGCGGCGCGGGTGAAGCCCTGCAGCTCCGCCACCGTCACGAAGCTGCGCAGCAGCTCGGTCTCGAACATGACGGCAATCTATCGCAGTTCGCGCTCAATCATAGAGAATCTATTCGTTTATCCTCTGAACGACGAGCCGCTAGGTTGAGTCCAATTCCAACAGGAGATCCTCCATGACACGGCTGCTCTACGTCGAAGCGTCGCCCCGCAAGCAGCGCTCGGCCTCGATCGAGGTCGCGCAGGCCTTCCTCGCCGCCTATCGGGCGGCCCATCCCGCCGACGAGATCGAGACGCTCGATCTCTGGGCCATAGACCTGCCGGAGTTCGACGGCGCGGCGCTGGAGGCGAAATATGCCGGCCTCTCCGGCACGGCGCTGACCGCAGCGCAGGAGACGGCGTGGCACCGGATCCGCGCGCTGGCGCAGCCTTTCCTCGCGGCCGACCGGCTGCTCTTCGCCGTGCCGCTGTGGAATTTCGGCATTCCGTACAAGCTGAAGCACCTGATCGACGTGATCTCGCAGAAGGATGTGCTGTTCTCCTTCACCGAGCAGGGCTTCTCCGGCCTGCTGCCGGGCCGCAAGGCGGCGGTGATCTACGCCCGCGGGCTCGACTACGGCCCCTCGGCCTTCACCCCCGCCGCCGGCTTCGACTTCCAGCGGCCCTATATGGAAATGTGGCTGCGCTTCATCGGCATCACCGACATCGCCGCGATCACGGTCGAGAAGACGCTGTTCGGGCCGGAGGTCGACACCGAGGCCCGGGCCGAGGCGAAGCGCCGGGCGGAGGCGCTGGCGAAGGACTTCTGAGGCGGCCTCTCCGGATGGTTGCGGTGCCGAGCGCTCCGCTTGCGGTAGAATGGACGGAACGACAATCCGGGGAGGGCGGCATGGAGACGGAGCAGCAGGTCGCGCGACACTATAGCCGCAGCGGCATTGAGCAGGCGGTGATCGAGGTGCTGCGGGCGAGCGGCAAGGATGTCGACCGGCTCGCGCCCGGCGACTTGTCCGGAGCCGACGAATTCCATCTCGGCTGGCACGCCGCGACGGCGGAGCTGGCGCGGGATCTGGGCCTTGGGCCGGACCTGCATGTACTGGACGTCGGCTGCGGCATCGGCGGGCCGGCCCGCCATTTCGCCGCGGCACATGGCTGCCGCGTCACCGGTATCGACCTCACGGCGGAGTTCGTCGAGGCGGCCGAAGCCCTGACCCGGCGCTGCGGCTTGGCCAGCCTGGTGTCGTTCCGCCAGGGTAGTGCTCTGGCCATGCCGTTTCCGGATGCCGAGTTCGATGCCGCAACCCTGATTCATGTCGGCATGAACATCGCCGACAAGGCGGCGCTGTTCGCCGAGGTGCGGCGTGTGCTGAAGCCCGGGGCACGCTTCGGCGTCTACGACATCATGCGAATGGCGGAGGGCGAACTGCCCTATCCGATGCCCTGGGCGGCGACGCCTGACACCAGCTTCGTCGAACCGCCGGAGACCTATCGCCGGCTGTTGGCGGAGGCCGGCTTCGCCATCGAGGCGGAGCACGACCGCAGCGGCCTGGCGCTGCGTCTCGGCCGCGAGATGCGGGAACGCGCGGCCATTGAGGGCGCCCCGCCGCTCGGCCTGCACCTCCTGATGGGCCCAGCGACTCGGGAGCGCATCGGCAACGTCATGGCCACTCTGGAGCGCGGCCTGATCGCCCCGGTCGAGATGGTGGCGCGGGCGGGCTGAGGCCGGATCACATCCCGCCACGGGCGCAGACGGCTCGCACCAGGCGGTCGATCACGGCCGCTGTGTCGTTCTCGTCGCGGACGAACGGGACCGCCCAGCCGCAGCCCGCCAGCTCGAAGTGGGCCTCCCACTCCGGCCGGGCCTGCAGCGCCGCCAGGTCGAAGAACCGCGATCCGCCCATCTCGCCATGGCCGCCGCCGATCGACTCGCCCAGCGCGAAGGGCCGCGCCGTGAAGGGGTACAGGTGAACGGCGTAGACGTGATGGGTCGGATGCTGCGGCGTCGGCGCGCGGTTGCGGTAGCCGACCAGGAGGGCGTGACCGCTTTGCTCGGCCTCCGTCATCGGGTGCGACTCCCGGTGCAGGAAGGCGGCATCCAGCTCTCCGATCCCGGCCCAGCGCACCGCCTTCGCGTCATATGTCAGCGCCTTGAGCACGTCCGGGCGGCCGAGTGCGGAGAAGGGTCCCTGGCGGTAGACCCGCTCGGCCCGGAACAACCGGAGGCCTTCGCCGGCGAACTCGATCGCCAGCCGCCATTGCTCGTCCGGCACCACCCGGCGGAGAACGGGGGGCCGGCCAGCCGGCGCGAAGGGAAAATGGCGGAGAAGACGGTCCACTGATTGTCCTCGATCCGTGACCGGCCGACCTTCGCCTGCCCGCAAGCCGTCGGCAAGGGGAAGGTGCTAGCCCCGCAGGGCGGGGTCGGCCCGCAGCCCCTCGGCCAGAAAGTCGACCAGTGCCCGCACCCGGGCGGAGGCGCGGCGGCCCTCCTGGTGCACGACGTGGATCGGGATCGGCGGCGGCTCGAACTCCTCCATCAGGACCACCAGCTCCCCAGCCCGGATGGCGGCGGCCGCCTGGTAGGACATCACCCGGGTCACACCGCGCTCCGCCACGGCCGCCGCCACCGCGACATCGGCCTGGTTCACGATCAGCCGGGACCGCGGCGTGATCGTCTCGGTCTGAGGGCCGCGATGGAATGTCCAGTCCCGCATCGTCGAGCCTTGGAAGAACGGGATCGCCTCATGCTCCGCCAATTCGGCCGGGCTGCGCGGCGTGCCGTGCGCCGCCAGATAGGCGGGGGCGGCGCAGACGACCCTCCGCACCGAGCCGACGCGGATGGCGCTGAGGCCGGAATCCGGCAGCTCGGCGATGCGCACGGCGACGTCGTAGCCTTCCTCGGCCAGGTGGACGATGCGGTCGATGAAGAAGCTGCGCACCACCAGCCCCGGATAGCGGCCGGCGACGTCGAACAGCACCGGCGCCACATGCAGCCGGCCGAACAGCACCGGCGCGGTGACCGCGACCGGGCCGCGCGGCTCGGCATGCAGCCCGGCCGCGGCGGCCTCTGCCTCCTCGACCTCGGCCAGGATGCGGCGGCAATCCTCCAGGAAGCGGGTGCCGGCCTCGGTCAGCCGCACGATCCGGGTGGTCCGATGCAGCAGCCGGGCGCCGATCCGCTCCTCCACCGCCGCCACGGCACGGGTCACGGCGGGCGGCGACAGGGCCAGACGCCGGGCGGCCGGGGCGAAGCCGCCGGCCTCGGCCACGGCGACGAAGATGCGCATGCTGTCGAGCCGATCCATCCGATTATTCCGCTGGTTGAAATGGTGATCTGTCAAGCTTGCGCATTCTCCTCGAACCGAGGAACGGTCATCTTGGCAGTGTCAACTCTCTGCGAAAGGCCGCCGCCATGCCCGTTCCCGCCCAGCCCATCCGCCTCTACCGCTTCGGCCTGTCCGGCCACTCCCACCGGGTCGAGCTGTTCCTTTCGCTGCTGGGCCTGCCCTTCGAGGCGATCGACGTCGACCTGAAGGGCGGCGAGCACAAGACCCCGGGCTTCCTGGCGCGCAGCCCGTTCGGCCAGGTGCCGGCGATCGAGGACGGCGACGTCGCCCTGGCCGACAGCAACGCCATCCTGGTCTATCTCGCTGGCCGCTATGACGAGACCGGGCGCTGGCTGCCGCGCGACCCGCTGGCCGCGGCGGAGGTGCAGCGCTGGCTGTCCGTCGCCGCCGGCTTCCTGGCCTATGGCCCGGCGGCGGCGCGCCTCGTCACCGTGTTCAAGGCCCAGCTGGACCATGAACGCGCCAAGGCGATCGCTGCTCGCCTCTATGGGGTGATGGAGGTGCATCTGGCCAAGGGCGGCTTCCTGGCCGGCCCGCAGCCGACCATCGCCGACGTCGCGAACTACACCTACACCGCGGTGGCGCCAGAGGGCGGGGTGTCGCTGGAGCCTTACCCGGCGATCCGCGCCTGGCTCGCCCGGATCGAGGCATTGCCCGGCTTCGTCCCGATGCCGCGCGCCGCCGTGGCCGCCTGAACGCCATCCGCCTCATCGAGGTCGTCATGCCCAACACCATTGCCGCTCCCGCGCCGCTGCCCGGCTGGCCGCACGAGGCGCCGCCCTTCCATCCCGGCGAGGTGGCCGCCCAGACCCGGGCCGGGGTGCGCGAGCGCATGGCGGTGGGCGGGCGCCGCGCGATCCGCGGCATCATGCCGGACCAGCATCGCGAGTTCTTCGCCATGCTCCCCTTCATCGTGGTCGGCAGCCTGGACCGGCAGGGGCGGCCCTGGGCCTCCATCCTGTCCGGCCGGCCGGGCTTCCTGCAGTCGCCCGACCCGCGCACCCTGACCGTGGCGGCCCGCCCGGCCTATGGCGACCCGCTGGGTGACAACCTCGCCACCGGCGCGCCGGTCGGGCTGCTCGGCATCCAGCTGGAGACGCGGCGGCGCAACCGGATGAACGGCACCGTCAGCGAATGGTCCGATGGCCGCTTCGCCGTGACGGTCGGGCAGAGCTTCGGCAACTGCCCGCAATACATCCAGGCGCGCCGGCCCAGCTTCGTCGCCGAGCCGGACAGCCTGGGTGCGCCGCGTCCGGTGCATGCCGAAGGGCCGGTGCTGTCGCCGCGGGCGGCGGCGCTGGTCGCGGCGGCCGACACCTTCTTCATCGCCACCCGTTCGGCCGGAGCAGAGCAGGGCGAGGTTCCCTCCGAGGGCGTCGACGTCTCGCATCGCGGCGGCCGGCCCGGCTTCGTCCGGGTGACGGAGGAGAGCGGGCGCACGGTGCTGACCGCGCCGGACTTCGTCGGCAACTTCTTCTTCAACACCTTCGGCAATCTCGAGGTCGACCCGCGCGCCGGCCTGGTCTTCGTCGATTTCGACACCGGCGGCGTGCTGCTGCTGACCGGCACCGCCGAGGTGGTGTGGGACGGGCCGGAGATCGCGGCCTTCGCCGGGGCGGAGCGGCTGCTGCGCTTCCGGGTGGAGGAGGGGCGGTGGATCGAGGATGCGGTGCCGCTGCGCTGGTCGGCGCCGCAGCAGGCGGCGCAACTGGCCGCCACCGGCACCTGGGACGAGGCCGGCCGGGTGGCGAAGGCCGAGGCTTCGCGCAACACGCTGCGGCTCTTCACCGTGGCCGGGATCGTGGACGAGAGCGCGACCATCCGCTCCTTCGTCCTGGAGCCGGCGGATGGCGGCGGCGTGGTGCCGCACCAGCCCGGCCAGTTCCTGCCGATCGCACTCGACATCCCCGGCCGTGACCGGCCGATCCGCCGCACCTACACCCTCTCGGATGCGCCGGACGGGCGGACCTACCGGATCAGCGTCAAGCGTGAGACCGGGCTTGGCGGTCAGGCGGGCCTGGCCAGCCATTGGCTGCACGACCAGGTGCGGGTCGGCGACACGATCCGCGCCTTGGCGCCGCGCGGCGACTTCGTGCTCGACACGGACAGCCGCCGGCCGGTGCTGCTGCTGTCGGCCGGGGTCGGGGTGACGCCGATGATCGCCATGCTGAACGATCTCATCGGCCGCAACCCGGACCGGCTGCGTCATCCCGGCCGCGGCATCTGGTTCGTCCACGCCGCCCGCGACGGGGCCGAGCATGCCTTCGCCGCTCATCTGAAGGCACTCGAGGCGCGGGCGCCGACGCTGACCACCCATATCCGCTACAGCCGGCCGCGGCCGCAGGACGTGCCGGGGCGCGACTTCGACGACGCCGGCCACATCGACGCCGCGGTGCTGCGCCGGCTGCTGCCGCTCGACGACTACGACGTCTATCTCTGCGGCCCCGCCGGCTTCATGCAGGCGATGCGCGAGATCTTGTCGAATCTCGGCGTGCGGTCGGAGCGAATCCGCAGCGAGGCTTTTGCCGCCGGTTCGGCCGCGCCGATGGACCCGGCCACGCTGGCGCTGCCCGTGGCCGAGGCCGAGGTCGAGTTCCGCACCTCCGGCCGCCGCGCCGCGTGGGATCCATCGAAGGGCTCGCTGCTCGACCTCGCCGAGGCGGCCGGGATCGAGGCGCCATGGAGCTGCCGCACCGGCCTGTGCGGCACCTGCGCCGCGCGGGTGGCGGAGGGCACGGTGACCTATGCCGAGCCGCCCGCCGGCGCACCCCGACCGGGCGAGGCGCTGGTCTGCTGCGCCGTCCCCGCCAGCGGCCGCGTGGTGCTGGAGCTATAGCAACGCTTCATCGTCATCCGGCGCGCTGCGGCGCGAAGTGCCGCAGCGCCCGGGATGACGGCGCAAAGGTGATGTGGCCTGCGGGTTTCGTCGGACGGAACCAAATCCTGTCTCATGCGTTCGATCGGTCCTGTGGGTGGGGGAGCGCTTCGGCGCATCGGGATGTCGTTCGGACAGCGGCTTGGCGGACTGAAGGGCAGGACCGTGGTCTGGCTGACCACGAGCATCGGCGGCTTGCTGGCTGCCGGGCTTGCCCTGGGCATGACCATCGCCTCCTACCGCACCGACCAGCCGGTGCCGCGCTTCCCGGCCGGTGCGCCGATCGAGGCCGGGGAATGGCGCGTCGTGCCGCTATCCGCGCGGATCGACAGGGCCACTCCGGACGGCCGGCCGATCCGGGACGGTCAGAAGGCCCTGGTGGTCGAGGTCGAGCTCACCAACCGCACGGCTGCCTCCAGCAACAGCTTCTATCGTCTGCTGACCCCGGACCCGCCGGTCGGCGAGGGCCAGCCGGATGTCTTCCTGCTGCGCGACCGCGCCCGCGCGGCGGAGCTGCACCCTGACATGACGGAGCGGCTGGCGATGGTCTGGACCGTGCCGCAGGACGCGGCGGTGCCCCCGGTGCTGAAGCTGGCGGTCCATGCTTCGGTCTACAAGCGGCGCGACAATCTCTGGGGCCATTCCGGCTGGTACAATCCGCATGTGCTTGGCACCGTCGACATGCCCGTCCAGGCGCCGGATCCGGCATGATGCGGTGGCTCGGCCGTCTGGCGGCGCTGCTGATCGCCGGCCTCCTGCTGCTGGCGATGCAGTGGACCACGCCTCTCTATGACGAGATGATCGCGGCGATCCCGTCCGGCGGGCAGATCGGCGACACCGTGGCGGCGCGGAAGTTCACCATCCGGATCGAGACGATCCAGTTCGCCCGGCAGCTGCGCTTCAAGGCCTATGGCAAGGAGGAGGTTCGCGAGACCTCCGGTCTCTGGGTCGTCGTCACCGCAACCCTGGCCGCGCGGTCCGAGACCACCCTGGTGAACGACGCCTATTGGGAGGGGCCGACCGGGCTGCTCTACTCCCATAGCGATCGGCTGTCCGGCGTCAAATCCCTGCTGCCTGGCGCGACACTGCAGCCCGGCCTGCCGCGGCGCGGCTGGTTCATCTTCGAGATCCGCGAGGACCAGGCCCGCGGCGCCACCTTCGTGGCCCCGAATGCCGGCCTCGTCCCGCTCGATTCCATCGTCCGCGTCAGGCTCGGCGCCGGCGGCGGTGCCCTGCCGATCCTCGACAGCCTGGATCTCGACCGCACCCCGGGAGCGATCGAATGACGACGGCCGAACAGCCGGGCGAGGATGCCGCCGCCCTGGTTCCGACCGACCGCGGCGAGAGGCGGTGGCGCCGCCTCTGCCTGTGGGGGCTGCTGGTGGCGCTGCCCGCGACCTTCCTGATCACCGCCCGAGGGGATCTGGAGGAGTGGTGGCAGGGCCAGGAGCTGTTCGAGCTCGGTGTATCCGCTGGTCTCGAGGCCCGCTTCGCCGGCGCCGACTGGAAGCTGGAGACCGTGGAGGTCCTGCCGCTCAAGGACTCCGGCTGGCCGCGCTCCCAAGGGCAGGGCACGCCCGTCCGGGTCCGCTTCGCCGTGACCGTGCGCGAGCCGGACATCGACACGCTGTGGCGGCGCTGCCAGGTGGCGCTCCGGGACGATCAGGGCCGGCGCTGGTCGGCCGGCAGCTTCGGCGGGCCGCGCTCGACCGAAGGCACCATGACCTGCGGTGCCGCGACGCTGGAGCCGCGGGCGCCGGGGACGGTGCTGCGGATCGAGCAGGACTTCACCGTTCCGCACGATGTCGCCGGGACGGTCGAGCCGACCGTGAGCATGGACGGCGAGCGGCCCCGCTACCTGCGCTTCCACCTCGACTCCCGGTGAGGGCCGGTAGGGCCGGGGCGCCTGCCGGGCCTCTAGCCGGCCGCCGCCTCGGTCTCCGCCTCGGGCTCGGCCGGTGCCTGCGACCGGGCGAAGGCGGTCTCCAGCACCGCGGCGATCAGGCAGATGCGCAGCGGTTCGACCAGGATGCCGGGCGTGGTTCCGGACGGGCTGCCGAACAGCAGCGCCAGGCCGTCGCCCAGCACCTGCCAGAAATCGAGCGGGTGCGGCCCGATCACATGCGTCGCCCCGATCCACGCCCAATCCGCCGCCCAGCCGATGGCGCGCCAGCCGACGACGAAGACGAGGAGCAGGAACAGGTCGGCATGCAGCACCAGCCGGATGCTGTTGGCGATCGGCAAATAGCGGCTGCGGTACCCGCCGATGAAATGGCCGATGAAATCGCGCAGGAATTTCGGCAGCGCGGCGTAGCGGCTGCCGATGCGCTCCAGCCGCCGGTGCCGCAGCCAGCTCGGATCGGCCCGCAGGTCGTGGCCGTAGATCAGCGCCGCCATCACCAGCCAGATCAGCGGCAGCAGGGCATAGAAGAACAGTCCGGTGGCGACGGCCGTCGGGTCGGGCGGCGGCTGCTCGATCGGCGCGGCGGCGAAGGCGGTGGAGATCGGGGTCAGCACCGTCTGCAGGACCCGGTCGAGCCACTCCCAGGCGGCGCCGCTGGCCACCCAGGCGATGGCCTCGTCCTTCCACTGCGACAGCACGAACAGGCCGATGAAGACCCAGTTGGTCTCGCACAGCACGATCAGCAGCTTCCAGATCGGGGCGTCGGTGCGGTCGCGCAGCGCCTTGAACAGCCGGCGCAGGATCCAGGTGGCGACCACGGAGACGACGAGCCAGCGGGCGCCGATGGCGTCGAGCAGGTTGGCGCTCTCACCGAAGGGGGCGAGGTTCAGCGACAGCATCGAGTATTCGCGGATGGTGTCGTTGAGGAATCCCCAGGCCGCGTAGTAGGCGAAGAACGGCACCAGGGCGATGGTCAGGGTGGTGGCGAAGCCGGTCAGCCTCTGTCGGCGCGTCGGTGTGGTCGGGCCCGGCATGCCGACGGCGTCGGGATCGGGCCCGGTGATCGGCACCGCGGTTCCGGCCGACAGGGCCTGGGCGGCGGCGACGGCCGGCAGCGCCGGCCGCATCAGCAGGAAACCGAGGACGGTAACGACCAGCTTGGTCAGCACTACCAGGGCCAGCGCGGCGAGGCCGAGGGAGCTGTCGGCAAAGCCGATATGGACCGACAGCAGCAGCATCTGGTCGTTCAGCAGGATGCCGATCAGCACCAGCAGCGTCAGCTGTGGCCAGAAGCGCCACCACAGCCTTGCGGTCAGCGCCAGCGGCGCCAGCAACTCCCAATGCATCCGTTCCCCCCAACACGCCAACGGGCACACTAACGCGCGACCTGCGTCTTTGTGCCCTATCCGGCCAGGTTCCGCCCGCCCGACGGACCCGCACCGTCCGGCCGTGTAGCACGGCGGAGGGGGGCCGCCGGATTCAAGGTGACCGATCCATGGATGCTCGCGTCGAGGACCGACAGCGGCCGGTCGAGCAGAAGAAGCCGGCGCGGCGCCGCGGGCGGTTGGTGTGGGGGACTCTCGGCCTCGCCGCCGCCGCGCTGATCGCGGCCGCGACCTGGCATGTGGTCACCGCCCCCGGCGCGCCGCCGGCCCGCGGCGGCCGCTTCGCCGATGCCGCGCCGCAGCCGGTCGGCGTCGCCACCGTGGGCAAGGGCGATATCCGCATCACCCTCGACGCCCTCGGCACCGTCACCCCGCTCGCCACCGTCACGGTCAAGCCGCAGATCGCCGGCCAGCTGACCGAGGTCGGCTTCGAGGAAGGGCAGGTGGTGAAGAAGGGCGACTTCCTGGCCCAGATCGACCCGCGCCCCTATCAGGTGGCGCTGGAGCAGGACCAGGGCCAGCTGGCCAAGGACCAGGCGGTCCTCGCCCAGGCCCAGAGCGACCTGGCCCGCGACCAGCAGATGGCGAAGCAGAACGCCATCTCGCGGCAGCAGGTCGACGACCAGGCCTTCCTGGTGCAGCAGGACCAGGGCACCATCCAGTCCGACCAGGCGCAGATCGATGCCCAGAAGCTGAACCTCGACTACGCCCACATCATCTCGCCGGTCGACGGCCGGGTCGGGCTGCGCCAGGTCGACCCCGGCAACTATGTCCAGGTCGGGGACGCCCTGGTCATCGTCACCCAGCTGCATCCGATCTCGGTGGTGTTCTCGCTGCCGGAGGACGACCTGCCGCAGATCCAGGCCCGGCTGCATGCCGGCGCCAGCCTGCCGGTGATCGCCTTCGACCGCTCCGGCACGACCCAGATCGCGACCGGCACGCTGTCGACCCTCGACAACCAGATCGACACCACCACCGGCACGGTGAAGCTGCGCGCCGGCTTCGACAATGCCGAGGAGACGCTGTTTCCGAACCAGTTCGTCAACGCCCGGCTGCTGGTGGACACACAGCAGAACGTGGTCACCGTCCCGGTCGCCGCGGTCCAGCACGGCGCGCCGGGCGCCTTCGTCTATCTGGTCGGCGCCGACGGCACGGTGGCGGTGCGGCCCATAAAGTCCGGCGCCTCGGATGGCGGCATGGTCGCGGTCACGGACGGGCTGCAGCCCGGAGACCGGGTGGTGGTCGACGGCACCGACCGCCTGCGCGACGGCGCCCATGTCACGGTCGCCGGCGGCAAGGGAGCGGGGCAGGTGGTTCCGGCTGCTCCGGCGGAAGGCCAAGCCGGCCAGCGGCGCCACCGGCAGGAGACGGACGAAAGCGGTCAGGGCCAGCACCGCCGCCGCGACAACCAGACCCAGCAGCCTGCGGCGAACCCATGAGCGCCCATCTGCGAGAGGGCCACCGGTCGAAGAACGCGACCGATAGTTTGGGCCGACTCACACTTTCTACTCTCCCCCTCCCCTCGCGGGAGGGGGTAGGGGGAGGGGGTGTCGATCCAAGAGAACCGAAGCGAGATCGCTCAGGATCGCTGTCGGGTTGCGCCAGTCCTAGGACATCGGTTCTTGCGGCACCAAACCCCTCCCCCTGCCCCCTCCCGCAAGGGGAGGGGGAGGATGAAACACGCAGTGCCGATCTCCCCGCCGGAGGCCGGCCATGAATCCGTCGCGTCCGTTCATCCTGCGGCCGGTCGGCACCTCGCTCTTAATGGCGGCGATCCTGCTGGTCGGCGCCGTGGCCTACCGCTTCCTGCCGCTGTCGGCCCTGCCGGAGGTCGACTACCCGACCATCCAGGTGCAGACCTTCTATCCTGGGGCCAGCCCGGAGGTGATGACCTCCTCAGTCACCGCACCGCTGGAGAAGCAGTTCGGCCAGATGCCGGGGCTGAACCAGATGACCTCGGCCAGCTCGGCCGGCGCCTCGGTCGTCACCCTGCAGTTCAACCTCGACCTCAGCCTCGACGTGGCCGAGCAGGAGGTGCAGGCCGCGATCAACGCCGCCGGCAACCTGCTGCCGGGCGACCTGCCGGCGCCGCCGATCTACGCCAAGGTCAATCCGGCCGACGCGCCGATCCTGTCGCTGGCCGTCACCTCGAAGACCATCCCGCTGACCGACCTGCAGAACCTGGTCGACACCCGCCTGGCGCAGAAGATCTCGCAGCAGCCCGGCGTCGGGCTGGTCAGCCTCAGCGGCGGCRCCAGGCCGGCGGTGCGCATCCAGGTGAACCCGCAGGCGCTGGCCGCCTACGGCCTCGCCATCGACGACGTGCGCACCACGCTCGGCAACGTCAACGTCAACACGCCGAAGGGCAATTTCGACGGGCCGATGCGGTCGTCGACGATCAACGCCAACGACCAGATCACCCAGGCCCAGGACTACAACGACGTGGTCGTGGCCTACCGCAACGGCGCGCCGATCCGCTTGTCCGACGTCGCCACCGTGGTCAGCGGGCCGGAGAACGGCAAGCTCGCCGCCTGGGCGGACATGACGCCGGCGATCATCGTCAACATCCAGCGCCAGCCCGGCGCCAACGTGATCGCGGTGGTGGACGGCATCAAGGCGATCCTGCCGCAGCTCGAGACCAGCCTGCCGGCCGCGGCGGAGGTCGCGGTGCTCAGCGACCGCACCGTCACCATCCGCGCCTCGGTCGCCGATGTCGGCTTCGAGCTGATGCTGTCGGTGGCGCTGGTGGTGCTGGTGATCTTCCTGTTCCTGCGCACCGCGGCGGCCACCATCATCCCCAGCCTGTCGGTGCCGCTGTCCTTGGTCGGCACCCTGGCGGCGATGTACCTGCTGGGCTTCAGCCTCGACAACCTGTCGCTGATGGCGCTGACCATCGCCACCGGCTTCGTGGTCGACGACGCCATCGTCATGATCGAGAACATCGCCCGCTTCGTCGAGGCGGGGGAGCCGCCGCTGCAGGCGGCGCTGAAGGGCGCCGAGCAGATCGGCTTCACCATCATCTCGCTGACCGTGTCGCTGATCGCCGTCCTGATCCCGCTGCTGTTCATGGGCGAGGTGGTGGGCCGGCTGTTCCATGAGTTCGCGATCACCCTGGCCGTCACCATCGTGATCTCGGCCGTGGTGTCGCTGACCCTGGTGCCGATGCTGTGCGCCCGGCTGCTGCGCCACCGGCCGGAGGCCGAGCGCAGCCGCTTCGACCGCGGCGCCGAGCGCGCCTTCGACTGGATCGTCGGCCGGTACGGGCGGGCGCTGGGCTGGGTGCTCGACCATCAGCCGCTGACGCTGCTGGTCGCGGCGGCGACGCTGGGCCTGACCGTCGCGCTCTACGTCGTCATCCCGAAAGGCTTCTTCCCGGAGCAGGATACCGGGATGATCCAGGGCATCTCCGAGGCGGCGCAGACCATCTCCTATGCCGAGATGGCGAAGCACCAGTCGGCCCTGGCCGAGGCCATCCTGAAGGATCCGGACGTCGCCGGCCTCAGCTCCTTCATCGGCGTCGACGGCACCAACACCACGCTGAACAGCGGCCGCTTCCTGATCAGCCTCAAGCCGCTGGGCCAGCGCACGGCCAGCGCCGGCGCGGTGATCGACCGGCTGCGCGGCGAGGTCGCCGGCGTGGCCGGCATCACCCTTTACCTGCAGCCGGTGCAGGACCTGACGATCGATTCCACCGTCAGCCGCACCCAATACCAGTTCGTGCTGCAGAACGCCGATCTCGACCAGTTCAAGGACTGGGTGCCGAAGCTAATGCAGCGGCTGCAGCAGGTGCCGGAGATTGCCGACGTCGCCAGCGACTACCTGCAGCAGGGGCTGGCGGTCGACCTGGTGATCGACCGCGCCACCGCCGCCCGCTTCGGCATCACCCCGGCCACGGTCGACAACGCGCTGTACGATGCCTTCGGCCAGCGCATCGTCTCGACCATCTACACCCAGGCCAACCAGTACCGCGTGATCCTGGAGGCCGACCCGTCGCTGCAGCAGTCGCTGGACGGGCTGAAGGCGCTGTACCTGCCGTCCTCGCTGTCCTCGGCCGGGCAGGTGCCGCTCTCCGCCATCGTCAAGGTCGAGCAGCGGGCCGGGCCGCTGCAGATCACCCATCTCGGCCAGTTCCCGGCGACGCTGATCTCGTTCAACCTGGCCCCGGGATCGTCGCTCGGCGCCGCGGTCGACGCGATCCAGCAGGCCGAGACCGAGGTCGGCCTGCCCGACAGCTTCGTCACCGCCTTCCAGGGCTCGGCCGCGGCCTTCCAATCCTCGCTGGCCAACGAGGCGCTGCTGATCCTGGCCGCGATCGCGACCATGTACATCGTGTTGGGCGTGCTCTACGAGAGCTTCATCCACCCGGTCACGATCCTGTCCACCCTGCCGTCGGCCGGCGTCGGCGCGCTGCTGGCGCTGATGGCGGCGGGCGACGGGCTCGATGTCATTGGAATTATCGGCATCATCCTGCTGATCGGCATCGTCAAGAAGAACGCGATCATGATGATCGACTTCGCGCTGCAGGCGGAGCGCGAGGAGGGCAAGCCGCCGCGCGAGGCCATCTTCCAGGCCTGCCTGCTGCGCTTCCGGCCGATCCTGATGACCACCATGGCGGCGCTGCTGGGCGCCCTGCCGTTGATGCTCGGCACCGGCATGGGCTCCGAATTGCGCCGGCCCCTCGGCGTCGCCATCGTCGGCGGCCTCGTGGTCAGCCAGCTGCTGACCCTGTTCACCACCCCGGTGATCTACCTGGCCTTCGACCGGTTGGCCGAGCGCATGACCGGCCGCCGCCTACGCTCGCGGTTCAGCACGGAGGAGGGGGCGTGAACCTCTCCGCCCCCTTCATCGCCCGGCCGGTGGCGACGACTCTGCTGACCCTCGGCCTCGTCGTGGCCGGCCTCTTCGCTTACAGCAAGCTGCCGGTGTCGCCGCTGCCGCAGGTCGACTTCCCGACCATCTCGGTCTCGGCCTCGCTGCCCGGGGCCAGCCCCGAGACGGTGGCGGCCACGGTGGCCAGCCCGCTGGAGCGGCATCTCGGCGCCATCGCCGACGTCACCCAGATGACCTCGCGCAGTTCGGTCGGCCAGGCCAGCATCACCCTGCAATTCGGCCTGAACCGCGACATCGACGGCGCCGCGCGGGACGTGCAGGCGGCGATCAACGCCGCCCGGGCCGACCTGCCGGCCGCCCTGCGCAGCAACCCGACCTACCGCAAGGTCAACCCGTCCGACGCGCCGGTGCTGATCCTGGCGCTGACCTCGGAGACGCTGACCCGCGGCCAGATCTACGACGCCGCGAGCAACGTGCTGGAGCAGCGGCTGTCGCAGATCGAGGGCATCGGCCAGGTGACGCTGGGCGGCGCCGCCCTGCCGGCGGTCAGGGTCGAGCTGAACCCGCAGGCGCTGGCGCAATACGGCATCGGGCTGGAAGATGTCCGCGCCGCGTTGGCCGCGGCCAACGCCAACAGCCCGAAGGGATCGATCGAGGAGGCTGGCCGGCATTTCCAGATCTACAGCAACGACCAGGCCAGCCGGGCCGAGGACTACAAGCCGCTGGTGATCGCCGCCCGCAACGGCGCCACGGTGCGGCTGTCCGACATCGCCGACGTGCAGGATTCGGTCGAGGATCTGCGCAATGCCGGCCTGGCCGACGGCAAGCCGGCGGTGCTGGTGCTGCTGTTCCGCGAGCCCGGGGCCAACATCATCGACACGGTCGACCGGGTGAACGCCGAGCTGCCGCATCTGCGCGCGGCGATGCCCCGGGACATCGAGATCACCCCGGCCGCCGACCGCACCGGCACCATCCGCGCGTCGCTCAACGACACCCAGCTGACGCTGCTGATCTCGGTCCTGCTGGTGATGCTGGTGGTGTTCGCCTTCCTGCGCGACCCGCGCGCCGCGATCATCCCGGCGGTGGCGGTGCCGGTCTCGATCATCGGCACCTTCGGCGCGATGTACCTGGTCGGCTACAGCCTCGACAACCTGTCGCTGATGGCGCTGACCATCGCCGCCGGCTTCGTCGTCGACGACGCCATCGTGGTGCTGGAGAACATCTCCCGCCATGTCGAGGCCGGCATGCCGCGGCGCCAGGCGGCTCTGCGCGGCGCGCGGGAGGTCGGCTTCACCGTGCTGTCGATCAGCATCTCGCTGGTGGCGGTGTTCATTCCGATCCTGCTGATGGGCGGGCTGGTCGGCCGGATCTTCCGCGAATTCGCCCTGACCCTGTCGATCGCCATCGGCGTGTCGATGGCGATCTCGCTGACCACCACGCCGATGCTGTGCGCCCTGCTGCTGCGCCGCCGGCCGCGCCGGCCCGAAAGCGGGCCCGGCCCGCTGGCCCGGGTGATGCGGGTCTATGAGCGGAGCTTGGGCTGGGCCCTTCGCCACAGCGGCTTCGTGGTCCTGGTGCTGTTCGGCGTGGTCTGCCTGAACATCGCGCTGTTCGCGGTCATCCCGAAGGGCTTCTTCCCGGAGCAGAGCACCGGCCGGCTGGTCGGCGGCATCGTCGCGGACCAGAGCATCTCGTTCCAGCTGATGCAGCAGAAGCTGGCGCAGCTGATGGACATCGTCCGCGCCGATCCCGCGGTCGACAGCGTCGTCGGCTTCACCGGCGGCGGGGGCGGCGGCCGGTCGCAGACCAACACCGGCCAGGTCTTCGTCACGCTGAAGCCGCTGTCCCAGCGCGGCGTGGGCGACGACGAGGTGATCGCCCGGCTGCGCGACAAGCTGGCTGTGGTGCCGGGCGGCCGGCTGTTCCTGGTCTCGGCCCAGGACATCCGCGCCGGCGGCCGGCAGAGCAATGCCGCCTACCAGTACACGCTGCAGTCGGACTCCTCGCAGGAGCTGCAGGATTGGGGGCCGAAGCTGCTGCAGGCGCTGCAGGCCAGCCCGGTGCTGGCCGACGTCAACTCCGACCAGCAGCAGAAGGGGCTGGAGACCGACATCGTCATCGACCGCGATACCGCCTCGCGGCTCGGTATCACGCCGCAGCAGATCGACAACACCCTCTACGACGCCTTCGGCCAGCGCCAGGTCTCGACCATCTACAGCGCCATCAACCAGTATCACGTGGTAATGGAGGTGGCGCCGCAATACTGGCAGAGCCCGGAGACGCTGAAGGACCTCTACATCAGCACTTCGGGCGGCAGCGCCAGCGGCAGCGCGAACACCAATGCGGCGGCGCGCACCATCGGCACCGGCGCCGCCAGCCAGGCCGCGCAGTCCGCCGCCAACGCCGCCACCAACGCGCTGGCCAATGCCGGCCGCAAGGGCACCTCCAGCGGCGCCGCGGTCAGCACGGCGCAGGAGACCATGGTGCCGCTGTCGGCGATCAGCCATGTCGGCCCGGGCAACACGCCGCTCTCGGTCAACCACCAGGGCCTGTTCGCGGCGACGACGATCTCGTTCAACCTGGCGCCGGGCAAGTCGCTCAGCGACGCCGCGGCGGCGGTGCAGCAGGCGATGGTGGCGCTGCACATGCCGGCCACCATCCATGGCAGCTTCCAGGGCACCGCCCAGGTGTTCCAGAGCTCGCTCGGCAACGAGCCGATCCTGATCCTGGCGGCGCTGGCCGCGGTCTACATCGTGCTCGGGATCCTGTACGAGAGCACGATCCACCCGATCACCATCCTGTCGACCCTGCCTTCGGCCGGGGTCGGGGCGGTGCTGGCGCTGATGCTGTTCGACACCGAGTTCAGCCTGATCGCGATGATCGGCGTCATCCTGCTGATCGGCATCGTCAAGAAGAACGCGATCATGATGATCGACTTCGCGCTGGAGGCCGAGCGCAGCCGCGGCCTGGCCCCGCGCGAGGCGATCCTCGAGGCCAGCCTGCTGCGCTTCCGGCCGATCCTGATGACGACGATGGCGGCGATCTTCGGGGCGGTGCCGCTGGCGGTCGGCTTCGGCAGCGGCARCGAGTTGCGCCAGCCGCTGGGCATCGCCATCGTCGGCGGCCTCGTGGTCAGCCAGGTGCTGACGCTCTACACCACCCCGGTCTTGTACCTGGTGCTCGACCGCTTCCGGCACTGGGCGCGGGAACGATGGGCCCGCGCCTTTCCACGCCTCGCCGGTCCGGCACCGGGGGCGGCGGAGTAGGGGCGGGGCGTTGCGGATGCCATCAACGGCCAAACGAACTGTCATGGGCCGCAGGGGATCCGGCCGGCCCGCGCCGGCCCCCCGCCAGCGCCAGGCTGATCAGGCTGCCGGTTCCGGACAGCGCGATGACGCAGCCCATCGGCCAGGGCGTGCCGTCGGCGAAGGCACCGGCTGCGGCCGAGCCGATCACCCCGCTGCCGTACTGGATCGCGCCGATCAGGGCCGAGACCGCGCCGGCGCGCATCGGGAAGCTGGCCATGGCGCCGGCGACCGCGTTGGCGCTGATGAAGCCGTTCATGGCGGTAAACAGCCACAGCGCTGCTGCGAGGCCAAAGACCCCGCCCAGATCGGTCGCGGTCACCGCCGCCAAGGTCACGCCGCTCAGCGTTGCGCCGATCGTTCCCATCAGCAACATCCGATCGCTGCCGAGCCGTGCCACCAGCCGCGAGTTGACGAGATTGGCGGTCATCAATCCGATCGTCCCGACCGCGAACACCAGTCCGTAAAGCTGCGGCGAGAGGTGATGATAGTCGATATAGGCGAAGGAAGAGCTGGAGATGCCTGCGAAGACGCCGCTGTAGAAGAAGCCGATGGCGCCGGCATAGCCGAGCAGCCTGCGGTTGCCGATCAACTGTCCGTAGGCGATGAACGCGCTCGACAGCCGCTCCGTGTTGCGTCTCTCGGGGCGAAGCGTCTCCGGAACGGTGAAAAGGCCGGCGAGCGTGACCAGACCGATCAGGACCAGGGCCCAGAAGATCGCCGGCCACGGAGCCACCCTGAGGATCAGCCCGCCCACGCTCGGGCCCAGAAGCGGTGCGATGGCCATGACGGTCATCAGCGTGGACAGCACCCCGGCGGCCTGATCGCGATCATAGAGATCGCGCACCATGGCACGGCCGAGCGCGACGGCGGCGCAGGCCCCCAACGCCTGAACGACGCGGCAGCCGATGAGCTGCCAGACGTCGGTCGACAGGGCACATCCCGCGGAACCGGAGACAAAGAACAGCAGGCCGACGGCGATAGGGATGCGTCGGCCAAAGCGATCGCCGATCGGTCCCCAGAACAGCTGCCCGATGCTGAAGCCGATCAGATAGCCCGATACGGTGAGCTGGAGCGTGTTCTGGCTCGCACCCAGCGCGACGCTCATGGCCGGCATGGCCGGCAGGTACAGGTCGGTCGAGATCGATGCGAAAGCCAGCAGCGTGCTCAGGATGAGCAGGAACCGGAACTCGATCTTCCCGGACTTCGTTTCCCCCTGCATCCCGCCGCCCCGGACAACAGCGATCGGCGGCGCATCCACCGAGACGATGGGGCCGGAGCTCGCACCGGTGCCCGCGATACTGCCGTCGACGATCTGCTTCATGATCTGCCTGCCGCCTCAGCGGCCGGACAGCTTCAGGATGTCCTCGGGATACCGGGCTCCCTGGACCTCGATCCTGGAGGCGGCCTCCTCGATTTCGCGCAGATCGTCGGTCGTCAGCACCACGGAGACCGCGCCGAGATTCTCCGTCAGCCGATCCAGCTTCCGGGTGCCCGGGATCGGAACGATCCAGGGTTTTTGGGCCAGCAGCCAGGCGAGCGCGACCTGCGCCGGCGTCGCGCCCTTGCGGTCGGCGACCGAGCGGAGCAGCTCGACCAGGGCCTGGTTCGCCTGGCGGGCCTCCGGCTCGAACCGCGGGATGCGGCTGCGCAGATCCGCGCTGTCGAAGGTCGTGGCGTCGTCGATCCTGCCGGTCAGGAACCCTTTGCCCAGCGGGCTGTAGGGCACCAGGCCGATCCCGAGCTCCTCGAGCACCGGGATCACATCGGCCTCCGGCTCCCGCGTCCATAGCGAGTATTCGCTCTGCAGCGCCGTGACGGGCTGGACGGCATGTGCCCGGCGGATCGACTGCACGCCGGCTTCGGACAGGCCGAAATGCCTGGCCTTGCCCTGCTGGATCAAATCCTTCACCGCCCCGGCGACGTCCTCCATCGGCACCTCGGGATCGACCCGGTGCTGGTACAGCAGGTCGATGCGATCGGTCCGGAGCCGCCGCAGCATGCCTTCGACCGCGGCCTTGATGTGGTTGGGGCGGCTGTTCTGGCCGCCGAGGCGCCTGCCGGTTTCCAGGTCGATGTCGTGGCCGAACTTGGTGGCGATCACCACCCGGTCCCGGACCGGTGCCAAAGCTTCGCCGACGATCTCCTCATTGGTGAACGGACCATAGGATTCGGCGGTGTCGAAGAAGGTGACGCCGCGCTCGACGGCGGCCCGGATCAGGGCGACCAGCGCCTGCCTGTCCGCGATCGGGCCATAGCCCATGCAGCCCAGCCCCAGCGCCGAGACCTCGAGGCCGGCTTGTCCAAGTCTGCGCGTCTGCATGTCGTTCTCCGGTGAGTTGAGCCGGGCGTCGATCGTCAGCCTTGCGTTTCGCGCGGCGTGACCCTGACCGTCGCGGAGCGGGCCCGGGCGCCGATCATCGGGCCGAGATATGGGCTGCTGCGGTACTTCGCCCGGTAGGCGTCGTCGATGCGGTCGTTGATCGGCCCGTCGACGGGCTCGACGATGACCTCTTTCGTGATGCCGGCGGCAATGATCCGTCCGGCCTTCTGCCGCAGCGCCGCCTTGTACCAGCGGGAGGCCGGCCCGTTATAGGCGCGCACATACAGGTCTTCCCCGACCGCGACGGACCAGATCCAGGTCGGGGTGCCATAGGTGGTTCCATCCTCGCGGAACGGCGCGATGTGCAGATCGTCGGCCGTCGCGATCCTGTGCAGCTCGTCCTTCGGCCATGTCATCGTCGGACCTTCTCCAGTCTCCACCGTCGCGACGGTTGCCGCTTCGACCCCAAATCTAAGGCATCGCTCGTCTGCGACTAGGCGCTATAATCCGTAATAACCTATAAGCAAGGCCACTGAATGCAGCGCGGCAGCCTGGACGATCTCGTGGCCCTCGTCGCCGTCGCGCGGGAGCGGAGCTTCACCAAGGCGGCGGCGAAGCTGGGCGTCTCGCAATCGGCGCTGAGCCAGACCATCCGTCAGCTCGAGACCCGGCTCGGCATCCGGCTCCTGACCCGCACCACGCGCAGCGTCGGGCTGACCGAGGCGGGGGAGCGCCTGTTGCACACCGTGGCCCCGCGGCTGGAGGAGATCGAGGCTGGGCTCGCTGCGGTCAGCGAGCTGCGGGACAAGCCGGCCGGCACCATCCGGATCACCGCCGGCGACCATGCGATCCGGTCGATTCTCTGGCCGAAGCTGGAAAAATTCCTGCCCCGATACCCCGACATCAAGGTCGAGCTGGTCATCGATTACGGGCTGACCGACATCGTCGCGGAGCGCTACGACGCCGGCGTGCGCTGGGGCGAGCAGGTGGCCCAGGACATGATCGCGGTGCGCATCGGGCCCGATCTCGGCTTCGCCGTCGTCGGTGCGAAATCCTACTTCGCCAAGCGGCCGCCGCCCCGGACGCCGCAGGACCTGGTCGGGCACAGCTGCATCAATCTGCGCCTGCCGACCCATGGCGGCCTCTACGCCTGGGAGTTCGAGCGCGATCGCCGCGAGGTGAGGGTGCGGGTGGACGGCCAGCTCGTCTTCAACGGCATCTTCCAAATCCTCGACGCCGCGCTGGCCGGCTTCGGCCTGGCCCATGTGCCGGAGGATCTGGCGCGGCCCCACCTCGCCAGGGGCCGCCTGCAGCGCGTGCTCGAGGATTGGTGCCCGCCCTGGTCCGGGTACCACCTGTACTACCCGAGCCGCCGCCAACCCTCCGCCGCCTTCGCCCTGCTGGTGGACGCCCTGCGCCATCGCGGCTGACGCCGAGGGCCGTGGTCGGCTTTCGGCAGCGGGCTGGGCCAGCCGCTCGGCGTCGCCATCGTCGGCAGCCTCATGGTCAGCCAGGTGCTGACGCCGTACACCATCCGAGTGCTGTACCTGGCGCTCGATCGCTTCCGCCTGTGGCCGCGCCAGCGCTGGGCGCGCGCTCTCCAGTGTCTCGCCGGCCCGGCGCTGAGCGCGGTGCAGTAGGGGGCAACGGACCGCATTCGACCCAAAGCCGACCTTGCCGTCTGGCAACGCGGCGAGTGACAGGAAACGCTTGGTCCCGTAGTAACCCGCACCTGAGCAGGTGCAGACGGAGCCTTCCCTTGCAGGTAGCTGAGGTTTCGCGGGCGGTGGCCGCGGCCATGTCGATCGCCTCAGCGCTTGGCCTGACGGTCAACGACACGGTCGTTCTGCAGAATTCGAACAAGCTCGCCGTGCGCCTGCTGCCTTGTGACGTCCTTGCCCGGGTGGCGCCTCTGGCGCGGCAGGTGGCGCAGTTCGGAATCGAGCTTGCCCAATGGCTCGCCGAGACCGGGAGCCCGGTGGCTGCGCTCGAGCCTCGCGCGGCGCCGCGCGCCTACGAGCGTGACGGCTTCGTGGTGACGCTGTGGACCTACTACGCGCCTGTGACGGCTCGCGGGGTGGCGCCGGCCGACTACGCGAAGGCGCTTGCGCGGCTGCATGCCGGCATGCGCAAGCTCGATGTCGCCACGCCGCACTTCACGGATCGGGTCGCGGAAGCTCAGCAACTCGTGGCGAGCCGCGACCAGACTCCGGCGCTCGCCGACGCGGACCGTGAGCTTCTCGGCAGCACGCTAGGGAGCCTGAGACGAACGATCGTCGACCGCAGCGCCGCGGAGCAGCTGCTGCACGGCGAGCCGCACCCCGGCAACGTGCTCAGCACGAAGAACGGGCTGCTGTTCATCGATCTCGAGACATGTTGCCGCGGACCGGTCGAATTCGACCTCGCCCATGTGCCCGAAGAGGTCGTCGAGCACTATCCGGACGCCGATCAAGATCTGCTCGGCGAGTGCCGGGCCCTCGTTCTTGCGATGGTCGCGGCGTGGCGGTGGGATGCAGGCGACCAGTTCCCGAACGGGCGAGGAGCGGGCCGCGAACTCCTCAGGACCATACGCAGGGGTCCGCCGTGGCCAACGCTCGAAGTCGTGATGCGGCGAGTAGCTGGTCCGTAGGCTAACAGGCATCACCAGTCCTGGGACTCTGGAGTGAAGTCAGCCGCGTTGCCCTTTTGAAGCGTGGCCCCTTCGTCCGCTCGCCTGCTTCCGCGGGCGCCAGGTCCGGGGCCGGCGCTATGGCAAATCGACGATCTCGACCCAGTTCGCGTCGCGGCCCACCGGATACCGGCCCACCGGCGTCAGGCTGCCGCTCGCCTTGTCGATCCGGTAGACCGACAGCCGGTCCGATTTCTCGCCCGACGCGACGAGCCAGGTGCCGCTCGCATCGATCCGGATGCCGCGCGGCTGGGTCTCGGTGGCGTAGTTGCCGACATAGGCGAGCTCGCCGGTGGCGGGGTCGACGGAGAGCAGCGCGATCCGGCTGGTCGTCCGCTCGGTGGCGTAGAGGAAGCGGCCGTCGGGCGTGGCCTGGAGGTCCGCGGCCCAAATCTTCGGCTTGTCGCCGGCCGGGACCCCGGGCGGCGTCCCGGGCACCAGGCCGGCCTCCGTCGGCACGGTACCGGTGCTGTCGAGCAGGGTCAGCCTTCCCTTGTCCGGGTCGACCGCGAAGCGGAGGACGTTGCCGGACAGCTCGCACAGCACGTAGAGCTGCTTGTCGTCCGGCGACAGGAGCGGATGGCGCGGGCCGTCGCCGGCCGCCGTCTTCACCACCGGCGGATCGTTCGGCGTCAGCTTGCCGGTCGCGGCGTCGAAGCGGAACTGGACGATCTGGTCGCTGCCGAGATTGGTCGCATAGACGAAGCGGTTGGTCCGGTCGGCGCGGATCGCATGAGCGTTCTTGCCGGTCGGGATCACCTGGCCCGCCTCCGCCTTGACCAGCCCATCCGCATCGATCGGGCTGACCGCGACCTTGTCGCCGCCATAGGAGGCGGTGAACAGGAAGCGGCCGGCGGCATCGGTCGACACATAGGCCATGCTGTCGGGCAGCGGCGCGCTCGCCTCCTGCCACAGCGCGCCGCTGGCGGGATCGATGGCATAGGTCAGCACGGTGAAGGGCTCCGACCGCAGCACGGCATAGAGATGCCGCTTGTCCGGGCTGAGCGTCATCGGCATCACCTTCGGCCCGGCCTGGGTCTTGCCGAGCGGCGTCAGCGCGCCGGTCGCCGGGTCCAGGGCATAGCCGTCGATGTTTCCGTCATCCGCATTGGAGACGTAGACGAAGGACTTCGCGGCCGCCGGCGCCGCGCCGAAGGCCGTGAGCGATGACGCCATGACGAAGACTCCTGCGAGCAGCTTCAACGCACTGTGCATGATCCCTCCCTGAGAGGCGACGGGCACCTCGGTGCCTCTATTCCCCCCTCGGCAGGGTCTATGGCCGCAGCCGCGCCGTCCAAGCCGAAACGGGTATCGATCGATGCCGTCCGCGCATCGATCCGGGCCGGGGTAGGGCCGGGATCACTCCGGCAGGCCGGCTGTCCGGAACCCGTCGAGAACCATGTTGCGGGACGTAGCGTCCCGCAGCGGCAGGCATTCCCGCAGCGCCGAGACGGTCATTCCGGGCGCCAGGGGCAGGAACCTGCCGAGCGCCGCCTGCGCCTCCGGCAGCCGGTCGAGCTGGACACAGGCGGGGATCAGGGCCCAGTAGGCCGAGTCCCAGCCGGGGTTGAGCGCGGCCGACCGTTGGGCGAGCTCCAGGGCCTTGGCCGGGCGGCCGCTGAACAGATGGGCCAGCCCGGCCACCGTCAGGAATATGAAATAGCTGGGATCCAGCGGCCCCAGCGCCATGGCCCGCTCGGCCAGCACCAGGCCGGCCTCGGGATCGCCGCCGCAGGTCAGTGCGGTGCCGGCGAGGAAGTTGACCTGCCCCGAACCCGGGTTCCGCTCGACCGCGCGACGCACGCCGTCGAGGCCAGGGCCATAGTCCCGCCCCGCCATGACGAGGACGAAGCCGGCGAGGGCCATCGACAAGGGATCGTCGCTGCCGGCTGCAGCGGCCCGGCGGGCCAGCGCGACGGCGGTTCCCAGATCGTCGGCGCCGGCGGCCGGCCACGCCCGCGACAGCCGCTGCTCCAGGCACCATGCGGCATGGGCCAGCGCCGGGGCGAAGCTCGGCTCGAGCTCGACCGCCCGGGTCAGCAGGCCATAGCCCAGCAGGTTCTCGTCCGGGCGCATGGCGTACACATGCGGCAGCGCCTGCAGATAGAGATCATAGGCGTCGAGATTCTCGGCCGGCTTGCGGCGCGCGCGCTCGATCTCCGCCTTCAGCACCGTCGGTTCGATCGCGCCGACGACGCTGGCGGTGATCTTGTCCTGCAGGTCGAACACATCCTGCAGGTCGCCGTCGAACCGCTCCGCCCACAGATGGGCGCCGGTCGCCGCGTCGACCAGCTGGCCGGTGATGCGCAGCCGGTTGCCGGATTTGCGGACGCCGCCTTCGAGCACGTAGCGCACGCCCAGCTCGCGCGCCACCTGGCGCACATCGACCGCCCGGCCCTTGTAGATGAAGGTCGAATTGCGCGCGATCACCGCCAGCTGGTTGAAGCGCGACAGGGCGGTGATGATGTCCTCGACCATGCCGTCGACGAAGTATTCCTGCTCCGGATCGCCCGACATGTTGGTGAAGGGCAGCACCGCGATCGACGGCTTCCCCGACGGCGCCGCCGCGACGGCGGGCGCGGCCGGCCTGGGTTGCGGCGCGGGATCGGCACCCGCGGCGGCGGCGACCTGCAGCGAGTAGATCCGCATCGGGTCGGTGATGTTCTTCAGCTGGGTGCTGCCGAGATCGCTGACCGAAAGGTCGAGCCTGGTCTTGACCTGGCGATAGGCGTCCTCGGACAGGCAGATGGTGCCCGGCGCCGCGACGCTCTGCAGCCGCGAGGCGATGTTCACCCCGTCGCCCATCAGGTCGCCGTCGCTCTCCTCGACGACGTCGCCGAGATGGATGCCGATCCGGAACACGATCCGCCGGTCCTCCGGCACGCCGGCATTGCGCTCGACCATGGCGCGCTGCACCTCGATCGCGCAGCGCACGGCGTCGACGACGCTGCGGAACTCGACCAGCGACCCGTCGCCGGTGCGCTTCACCACGCGGCCCTGATGCACGGCGATGGTCGGGTCGATCAGGTCGCTGCGCAAGGCGCGCAGCCGCGCCAAGGTGCGGTCTTCGTCCGCGCCGGCGAGCCGGCTGAACCCGACCACGTCGGCGGCCAGGATCGCCGCCAGCTTGCGATGGTCGTTCATGGCCCCGAGGTCATTCCTCCCTCAGCGGCAGCAAGCCGACGCTGCCATAAATCGTTATGCAGTATACGCCTCAAATTCGATCATTGCGCGTGTCGTCGAGCGCGGGCTCGGGGCGCTGTCCAGCGCCACCATGTGCCCGCGATCTGGCACCATGACGCGAAGGCATTGGGCCCGGGGCCGGCACCGCCGCCAGGATGCAGCCTCTGCGTCCCCGGGAGCGAATGCGGTGTCGGCAAGGCTGTGGGTGTTGACGATCATGGCGGCGGTGGCTTTGGCCCTGCCGGCCTCGGCGCAGGAGCCGCAGCGGGTGGTGCCCGTGGCCGTGCGCGTGATTCCGCCGATGGTCGAGGAGACCAACGGCCAGTTGAGCGGCTTCAGCGTCGATCTGTGGAACGCGATCGCCAGCCGCCGCCACTGGACCACCGCGTTCACGGTGGTGCCCAGCGTCCAGGCCCAGCTCGCCGCGGTGTCGGGCCGGGCGGCCGATGTCGGCGTCGGCGCGATCTCGATCACCGCCGAGCGCATCACCGATTACGACTTCTCGCAGCCGATCCTGAATGCCGGTCTCGGCATCCTGACGCGCAGCCAGCGGCCGGGGCGCGAGGCCACCGCCTTCGGCAGCCTGCTGCACCTGCTGCTGTCGCCCGCGGTGCTGGTCTGGCTCGGCATCGCCGGGCTGCTGACGATCATCCCGGCGCATATCGTCTGGTTCGTCGAACGCAGCCAGCCGGACGGCATCATCGGCACCAAGCGCTATTTCCCCGGGATCTTCCAAGCCTTCTTCTGGGGCCTCGGCACCCTGGCCACCCAGGCGGATGCGATGCCGCGCCACTGGATCTCCCGCGGCGTCGCGGTGCTGTGGATGTTCACCGGCGTGGTCTTCGTCGCCTTCTACACGGCGACGCTGACGGCCAGCCTGACGGTCCAGCAGATCCGGCAGGAGATCAACGGCCCCGGCGACCTGCCGGGCAAGGCGGTCGGCACCGTCGCCGGCACCACCTCGGCCCGCTATCTCGGTGCCGCCGGCATCCAGTCCCTGGCCTTCGCCAATGCGGAGGACGCGTACCAGGCCCTGTTGGACGACCAAGTCGACGCGGTAGTCTATGACGCGCCGGTGCTGCAGTACATCGCCGCGCATGAAGGGCTGGGGCGCGCCGGCCTGGTCGGGACGGTGTTCCAGCCTGAGGATTACGGCTTCGTCTTCCGCAACGACAGCGACCTGCGCCGCGACGTCGACTCCGCCCTGCTGTCGATGCGGCAGGACGGCAGCTACGAGGAACTGCGCGAGCGCTGGTTCGGCAAGTCGTAGCGGGGGGCGGCGGGAAATGGGGCCGGGAAAAAACTTCGAATAAGAACGGGCCGGATCCGCCCGCGGTAGCAACATCAAATGTTAATTGCGTCATATCTTTTGCTTCGGTCGGCCTTGCGCCGTACGCTTGGGCGATGCGGTCCGCTGGGTTGGGGTCGGTCAGGCCAACGGCGGGAAGTTTCGAACAGGATCGACCAGGATGACCGGATCCGCGACACCATCGGAGCCTGAACGGTCACTTCGGTTCCGGTTGGGGCGTCTGGCCACGGAGCTGCAGTGGCAGGGGCTGCTGCGAGAGCTGCCCGTCGGCGTGTACATGACCGATGCGGCCGGCTGGATCACCTTCTACAACGAGGCTGCGGCGAGGCTCTGGGGCTACCGTCCGGAGATCGGGAAAGCGCGGTACAACGGTGCGCTGCGGCTGTTCCGGCCCGACGGGACATCCCTGCCGCATGACCAAGCGCCGTTGGCTCTTTCGCTTCGGAACAGGCAGCCCGCCCTCGGCATGCATGCCGTCGCGGAGCGTCCCGACGGCAGCAGGGCGCATTTCGTTCCATATCCGACGCCGCTGTTCAACGCCGCCGGCGAGCTGACCGGCGCGGTCAATCTTCTGATCGACGTCACCGAGAGGTACGAGGCCGAGCAAGCGGCGCTACGGCTTGCCGCCATCGTCGAATCATCCGAGGACGCCATTCTGGCGAAAGACCTCACCGGCGCCATCACCAGCTGGAACGCCGCCGCCACGCGGCTGTTCGGATACTCGGCGGAAGAGGTGGTCGGGCGGCCCGTCACCATGCTGATCCCGCTCGAGCGGCATGACGAGGAACCGGAGATCCTCGCCCGTATCCGGGCCGGAGAGCGGATCGATCAATTCGAGACGGTGAGACGCCGGAAGGACGGCAGCCTGGTCGAGGTGTCCTATTCGGTTTCGCCCTTGAAGAGCGCCGAAGGCCGAATCATCGGCGCGTCGACGATCGTCCGCGACATCACCGAGCAGAAGCGCGCGCGGGAGCGTCAGGTGCTGCTGCTCCGGGAGATGAGCCATCGGGTGAAGAACCTCTTTGCGCTGTCGAGCGCCATCGTCACCCTGAGCGGTCGATCCAGCAATTCGATCGAAGAGCTGGTCCGCTCCGTCCAGGATCGACTCGCGGCGCTCTCCCGCGGCCACGAACTGACCCTTGCCGACCTTCAGCAGCAGGGGGTCGCCAAGCCGACGACGCTGCACAGCCTGATCCGTACGATCGTCGCGCCCTTCGAGGCTTCGGTCGACGAACGTGTCTCGATTGCAGGGCCTGACGTGCCCGTGGCGGGGCACGCCGTGACCGGCCTGGCGCTCATCTTCCACGAGCTCGCGACGAATGCGGCGAAGTACGGGGCACTCTCGGGGTCCGATGGCGGGGTCGAGATCGTGACCGCTGTCAAAGGGGACGAACTCAGCCTGTCCTGGACGGAACATGGCGGGCCGCCCATGTCAGGTGCGCCTGGCTCCAAGGGCTTCGGCACCTGGCTGTCCGACGGGACCGTGAAGAGCCAGCTGCGTGGAACCCTGTCGCGGGAATGGCGGCCCGACGGGCTGGTGATCACGATGACCGTGCCGACCGCGCAACTCAACGGTTCCGAACCGTAGCAGGCAGGCTAGGCTGGGAACAGATTGCGCGCCAGGAAGTCGACGAACACCCGCAGCTTGGGCGAGGGGTAGCGGCTGGACGGCCACAGCAGCCGGAACACGCCCTCATGCTCGGTGTGGTCGGCCAGCACCACCGCCAGACGGCCGTCCTCGACCTGTCGGCCGATCGCGAAGTCGGGCAGGCAGGCGATGCCCAGCCCCTGCTCGGCCAGCGCGATCAGCGGCTCGATCGTATTCGCCACAGCCGTGCTCGGGAGCGTGATTTCCTTGTCCCCGCCGCGCAACGGCCAGGGCTCGAACTTGCCGCTGGTGGCGAAGCGGTGCTGCAGGCAGGCATGGCCGGCCAGATCCTCCGGCGCTTGCGGGACGCCCCGCCGATCGAGATAGGCGGGCGCGGCCACCAGCTGCAGCCGGAACACGCCGAGGAATCGGCTCATCAGCCGGGAATCGCTGACCTCGCCGGCGCGGATCACCGCATCGAAGCCCTCGTCTATGACATCGACCAGCCGGTCGGTGAAGTCGAGGTCCAGCTCGATCTCGGGATAGGCCTGCATGAAGGCGCCCAGCGTCGGCATCATCAGCATGCCGGCCAGCGGCAGGCTGACCCGCAGCCGGCCGCGCGGCGCGCCTTGGGTCTGCGCCAGCTCGGTCTCGGCGGTCTCGATCTCGCTGAAAATCCGCCGGCAGCGCTCCAGGAACAGCGCTCCCTCCGGCGTGAGCGTCACCGAGCGGGTCGAACGGTGCAGCAGCCGCACGCCCAGCCGCTCCTCCAGCCGCGCCACCGCCTTGCCGATGGCGGAGGAGGACACGCCGAGCTGCCGCCCCGCCGCGGTGAAGCTGCGCGCCTCGGCGGCGCGGACGAAGGCGTCGAGCGCGCCCAGGCTGTCGGTGTGCCGCATGCTCATTCCGGACATTGAGATCCCAAGTGTCCGGAACTATAGCCCAGTTCTCCGGAATGCGTCCCGGCCTCACCTTCTCGGCAGTCACTGACCGCAGGAGGCAGACATGGACGCACCCCAGCATCACGACCGGTTCCCGTATTCCGCCATCGTCGACCGGCCGCCCTTGCGCTGGCCGAACGGCGCCCGGGTGGCGGTCTGGGTCAACCCGAACATCGAGCATTTCCTGTTCGACCGGCCGTCCAGCGCGATCAACCCGCACACCAATGGTTTGGTCCCGGACGTGCTGAACTATTCCTGGCGCGACTATGGCGCGCGGGTCGGCATCTGGCGGCTGATGGAGGTGATGCAGAAGCACGGCGTCAGGGGCACGGTCGCGCTCAACTCCGACGCCGTCCGGCACTATCCCCGCATCATCGAGGCCGGGCAGGGGCTGGGCTGGGAATGGATGGGCCATGGCGAGACCAATTCCACCCTGATCCACGCCCAGCCGGAGGCGGAGGAGCGGCAGATCATCCGCCGCGTGGTCGAGACCATCGAGCAGGCGACCGGCCGGCGGCCGCGCGGCTGGCTCAGTCCGGCGCTGACGGAATCGCACCGCACGCTCGACCTTCTGGCCGAGGCCGGCGTCGACTACGTCGCCAACTGGGTCAATGACGAGCAGCCCTATCCGATGCGGGTGAAGAGCGGTTCGATGCTGTCGCTGCCCTATTCGATCGAGATCAACGACTTCAACGCCTTCCTCTTCCAGGGCCAGACCGGCGAGCAGTTCGCGCAGACGATCCGCGACCAGTTCGACGTGCTGTACGAGGATGGGGCGAAGACCGGCCGGGTGATGGGCATCGCCCTGCACCCGTTCCTGATCGGCCACCCGCACCGGTCCCGGCATTTCGCCAAGGCGCTGGCCCATATCGCCGCGCATGACGAGGTCTGGCTCGCCACCGGCAGTGAGATCGCCGACTGGTACCGGACGAATACTCAGGAGCGCTGAATACTTGAGCCGAAAGCTGGGCCGGAATCTCCGGGATGAAGATCAAGGGCTCTCTTCAGTCGCGGTCTTCATCCGGCTTTCTTTCCCTTCACGCTCGGCTTGGCTGCTGCCTCGGGCTTATTGCCCGGTGCCTTGGAGGGGCCGGCCTTGGAGGCAGCGGCGGGCTTTGTCATCTTGGCCTTCCGCGCCTTGGCCGGCCCGGGCGCCTCGACATCGACCCATTGGCCTGTCCTGCCCGAAGCGATGATCGCGTCGCAGACGACGGTCGTCTCCAGCGCGTCGCGGAAGGTCGGCGCGGCCGGCTTGCCGTCGGCAAGGCCCTGCAGGAAATCGGCGACCTGGTGCACGAAGGAATGCTCATAGCCGATGGTCAGCCCCGGCACCCACCATTTGCCGAGATAGGGGTGCTCGCCATCCGTGACCAGGATGGAGGTCCAGCCGCGGAGCGCGCCGGGCGAGCGGTGATCGAACCAGGCGAGGCGGTTGAGGTCGTGCAGGTCCCAGGCGAAGGAGCCCTTCTCGCCGTTGATCTCCAGCGTATAGGCCGCCTTGTGGCCGCGCGCGTAGCGGGTGGATTCGAAGGTGCCGAGCGAGCCGTTCGAGAAATGGGTCAGCACCGCCGCGGCATCGTCGATGCCGACCTGCTGCACCTTGCCGGTCAGCGCGTGCTTGCGCTGCTTGACGAAGGTTTCCGTCATGGCGGTCAGGTTGCTGATCGAGCCGTTGATCCAGATCGCCGTGTCGATGCAATGCGCCAGCAGGTCGCCGGTCACGCCCGAACCGGCCGCGTCGACATCCAGCCGCCAGGTCCCGGCGCCGCCTTGCGGCACGTCGGGCGAGATGGTCCAGTCCTGCAGGAATTTCGCGCGGTAGTGATAGATCCTGCCGAGCAGGCCCTGGTCGACCATCTGCTTGATCAGGCTCACCGCCGGCACTCGCCGATAATTGTACCAGACCATGTTCGGCACGCCGGCCGTCTCGACCGCCTGCACCATCGGCAGGCCTTCGGCGGCGCTGCGGGCCAGCGGCTTCTCGCAGGTCACCATCTTGCCGGCCTTGGCCGCCGCGATCGCGATCTCGGCATGGCTGTCGTTCGGCGTGCAGATATCGATCACGTCGATATCCTTGCGCTCGACCAGCCTGCGCCAGTCGCTCTCGACCCCCTCATAGCCCCACATTTGCGCGAAGGCCTTGGCCTTCTCGCCGTTGCGGGCCGCAACGGCCTTCAGGACCGGCCGGTAGCCGGTGTCGAAGAAATGCGAGACGTTAGCCCAGGCATTGGAATGGGCTCGGGCCATAAAGCCGTAGCCGACCATGCCGACATTAAGTGTCTTGGCCATTATTGTTCTCCCCCCGTCTTCAGTCTTCGCGCCAGCCATGGGCGTCGCGCACCTTGACCATGGCGCCGAGCACGGCATTCCAGGTCTTCTGGTCCTCCATCACCGCGTTCGGGAACATGCAGCCGTCCCAGCAGATATGGCGCATCCGCCTGGTCAGGGTGCCGTCGCCGTCGCGCAGCCAATACCCGGCATGCTTGGTGATATCCAGCCTGCCGTTCGGGTCCGTGACCTGGCAGTGGCGGCCGGTCTTCTCATGGTCGCCGGAGCCGAAGACGGTGCCGTCATTCTGCGCGACGTGGAAATCCATGGTCCAGGGCCGGAGCGCGTCGGCGACTTTCCGGTAGGCGGCATCGAGCGTCGCCTGATCGGACCAGTCGAAATCCTTGGGCAGGATGCGGTCCTGCTCGGCATTGTAGCCGAGCGTGTAGAGCATCGAATGCGCCATGTCGGCCTGGTAGCCGACCACGCCCGGGCGATCGACCAGCTCGAGCAGCTTCACCATCTCGCGCCAGGAATGCATGCCGCCCCAGCAGATCTCGCCCTCGGCGACGAGGAACTCGCCATGGTCCGCGGCGATGTCGGCGGCCTCCCGGAAGGTCTGCGCGATCAGCCGGGTGTTGGCCTCCGGATCCCGGTCCCAGGCCTCGACGCCGGTGGAGGAGTCGATCCGGATGCCGCCGGTCGGACGGATGCCGAGCTCGCGCATCTGCCGTCCGATGGCGCAGGCCTTCCTGACCTGGGTGACGAAGCGCTTGCGGTCGTCGGCCGAGCCCATGGCCGATCCGCCGCCGGCACCGCCCCAGATCGGCGCGACGAAGGAGCCCACCTTCAGCCCGTAGCCGGCGATATGGTCGGCCATCCGCTTGACCGCATCCGTGTCGCTGTCGATCGAGACATGCGGATCGGTGATGAACAGATCGATGCCGTCGAACCTGACGCCGTCGACCTCGGCGTCGGCGGTCAACCGCAGCAGCGTGTCGAGCGGAATGATCGGCTCGGAATCGCCGCCCTTGCCGACGATCCCCGGCCAGGCGGCGTTATGCAGCTTCGGAAAATTGTTGGTCATCGAATCCTCCCGGGTCTGAAGTCGTGCAGGCTTCTCATTGACTGCCGGTTTGCCCGGTCAGCGCCGCAATCTTCGCAGCAGGTCGTCGTCAGCGCGATGGACGAGGTCCACTCGCGGATCTTGGCGCCCTTCTCGTCATACGGAAAGGGCCGGGTTCACCGGCACCCGTCATCCTGCGGTCGAGCGGATCAGGGTTTCCTTGGCCGAAGCCAGATGGGCGCGGCAGGCGTGCTCGATCCTGGAGGTGTCGCGGCTGAACAGCGCCTCGATATAGGCGAGGTGCTCGCGGATCGCGACCTCGTTGCGCTGCCGTTCGTCATGCTTGTTCCACTGATAGTGGTAGTGGAAGATCAAGGTGATGATGTCATAGAAGCCGTCGATGAACCGGTTGGGGGTGGCCGTGTTGACAAGCCGGTGGAACCGGCTGTCGAGGTCGGAGAAGTCGTGGTAGCGGAGCTCGATCTCTTGCAGCAGGGCGACATGTTCCTCCCGCAAGGCGTCGATCTTTCGCCAATGCGGTGAGCTTTGCGGCAGTGCCGCGAACGTCATCGCCGACCGCAGCTCGAACATCTCGCGGATCTCGAACAGGTCGAGCGCGAAGCTCGGCGTGAAGCCCTGGAACACCCAGCCGGCGTTCGGTCGCTTCTCGATCAGCCCGAAGCGCTGGAAACGGTTGAGGAACTCGCGGATCCCGGTGGTGGCGACGCCGAACTGGCGGGCCAGGTCGAGCTCGTTGATCGCCGTCCCCGCGCGGGCATCGCCGCGCAGCATCCATTCCATGAAGCGCTTCTCGATCTGATCGGCCATCGGCACGGTTTCCGCCGCCGGAAACCGCTGCATCGCTCCACCGTCCGAGCGGACGGTCCGGTGACGCCCGGTTCCGGCCACGGTCCCTTGCTCGGCCAGCATCGAGAGCACCTTGCGCACCGTCGTGCGGCTGACTCCGAGCTGTGCGCTGAGGACGGTTTCCGACGGCAGCGAGTCGCCGTCTTCCAGCGCCGCGAGCAGGTCCAGGGCGTCATTGAAGGTGCGCTTGAATACCGTATCGGTCTTCATGCCAATGGTCTCCGGGTCGTGCAATTTGTCTTTTAATCCATAAAAAACAGTTTGACCACAAGGGCGATTGGTTTTTCTGTATAAGGAACAAATAAGCGTAGATCAGGGAGAAAAAATATGGTCGGCGTGAGATTTCGGCTGGTGCCGGTGAGCGCGTGAGCCCGATCCTCGAAGTCGCCGGGCTGCGCAAGAGCTTCGGGCCTGTCGAGGTGCTGCGCGGCGTCGACCTGCATCTCGATGCCGGGGAAGTCCTGGCCGTGGTCGGCGATAACGGCGCCGGCAAGTCGACCTTGATCAAGCATATCTCGGGGGTCTACCGGCCCGATGCCGGCCGGATGCTGCTGGCCGGCACGCCGCTCGACCTGTCCTCGCCGCGTGAGGCGCGGCAGCGAGGCGTCGAGACCGTTTATCAGGACCTGGCGCTCGCCGACGACCTCTCGATCGGCGCCAACATCTTCCTCGGCCGCGAGCCGATGCGACGGCTGTTCGGGTTCCTGCCTGTGGTGGACGAGCGGACGATCCGGCGCGAGACCGTGGAATTGCTGAAGCGGATCCGCAGCGAGATTCCGGCCGAGGCCCGCACCGTGGCGCGGCTTTCGGGCGGGCAGCGGCAGGCCGTCGCGATTGCACGGGCGATCTATTGGAAGGCCAAGGTGGTGCTGCTCGACGAGCCGACCGCGGCGCTCGCGGTCATGGAGCGCGAGCGCGTGATCCATCACACCCGCGACCTCGCCGCCCATGGCGTCGGCGTCATTTATATCGGCCACAACCTGGTCGAGATCCTGAAGGTTGCGGACCGCATCGCCGTGATGTTCCGCGGCCGGGTGGTCCACGTCACGCCGGCGGCGGAGACGGATCAGGAGACCCTGATCAAATACATGACCGGCTACAGCGATTCAAAGAAGGCAGCCTGAGCGCTGCACGACACGGGGAGGAACCATGATGCGCAAAACCTTACTGGCTGCTTCGGCGGCGATCTTTGCCCTCGCGGGCGTCACGCCGGCGAGTGCCGAGGACACGGTCGCGGTGATCGTGAAGGCGACCACGTCGGAATACTGGCAGTGGGTGTTCAAGGGCGCCGAGGAGGCCGGCCGGCAGCTCGGCGTCAAGGTCGACAAGCTGGGCACGCCGAAGGACGATGCCGCCGGCCAGATCGCCGTCCTCGAGAACGCGGCAGGGTCGAAGCCCGCCGCGATCGTGATCTCGCCGACCATCTTCGAGGCCCTTGGTGATCCGATCGCCGCCGTGACAGCTGCCGGGATCCCCGTCATCGTCATCGACTCCGGGGCGAAGACGGACCAATACGCCTCCTTCCTCACCACCAACAACGAAGCCGGCGGCAAGGCCGCGGCCGAGGCGATGGCCGCTTGCGTCAAGGAACGGACCGGGAAGGCGGCGGGCAAGGTCGGCTACCTGACCGCCATGGCCGGCCATGAGTCGCTCGACTCGCGGGACCGGGGCTTCGTCGAAGGCCTGAAGGCCTATCCCGACATCACCCTGGTCGGCAACCGGGTCGCCAACAACGAGGAGGCGGAGGGCATGACCCTGACCGCCGACATGCTGACCAAGGATCCGGACCTCGTCGGCGTCTTCGCCGACAATGCGCAGATGGGGACCGGGGCGGGCGCTTCGGTCGCCGAGCAGAAGCTGGGCGCGAAATTCTGCCTGGTCGCCTTCGACTCCGATGCCGGAGAGCTGGAGCATCTGAAGGACGGCTCGATCTATGCCCTGATCGTCCAGGATCCCTACATGATGGGCTATGCCGGGGTCTGGTACGGCTATGCCGCCGCCCATGGCGTGCGCCTGCCGAAGGCTGTCGACACCGGGGTCGGCACGGTGACCAAGGCGACCATGAACGATCCGGCGCTGGCCGGCCTGCTCGACGTGTCGAAGCGCAAGCTCGGCCCGTTCCTGGCCAACTGATCTGCCGCGGGTGGGGGTTGCCGCGGCAGCCTCCGCCCGCCTTCATCCCGGAGGTCCGATGACGGATCAGCCCATGCCGCATATCCGCCCTGGACCGCGCCTTCGCAGCGCTGCGCCGGGCAAGTCCCTTCAGGCTCTGCTCCGGCGTTTGCCGATCGAGACCTATGTCATCGCCTTCACGGTCGCGCTCTGGGTCGCGCTGGCGGTGACCACGCCCAATTTCCTGACCGAGGGCAACATCAGCAACCTGATGCGGCAGACGCCGGTTGCGGCGATCGTCGCGATCGGCGTGATGTGCACCATCGTCATCGGCGGCATCGACCTGTCGGTGGGCTCGGTGGTCGCGTTCTGCGGCGTCGCCTTCGCCCAGATGTGCGGCCATGGCCTCGGCCTCGCGCCCGCCGCCCTGCTGACCCTGGCGGCGGGAGCCGGGGTCGGGCTGGTCAACGCCGCCGCGGTCGCCCGCCTGGGTATTCCCCCCTTCATCGTGACGCTGGCGGGCCTGCAGGTCTATCGCGGCCTGGCATTGCTGCTGTCGGGCGGCATGACCATCGGCGGCCTGCCGGCCGAGGTGAAGGAATTCGCCCGCGGCACCACCGGCCTGCCCAACCTGTTCTGGGCGATGGTGGCGGTCGGGATCGCAGTCCATTACCTGCTGCGCTTCACGCGGACCGGGCGATACATGTACGCGATGGGCTCGAATGCCGAGGCGGCGCGCCGGCAGGGCATCAACACGCCCCGCATCACGCTGATCGCCTATGTGCTGAGCTCGGGCCTCGCGGCCCTGGCCGGCATCCTCCTGGTCTCGCGCCTCAGCATCGCATCGCCGTCCATGGCCAACGCCTACGAGCTGCAGGCGATCGCCGCGGCGGTGGTCGGCGGCGCCAGCCTGTTTGGCGGCAGGGGCACCGTGCTGGGCACGGTGGTCGGCGCCGTCCTCTTCACCACGATGAGCAACGCGGCGGTCCTGCTCAGCATCGACCCGTTCTGGGAGATGGTGCTGGAGGGCCTCCTGATCGCGCTCGTGGTCTATCTCGACAACCTGCAGAAGCGACGGCAGGCCGGTTCCTGACAGGAATCCGGCGCGGTGTCGGTGCGCGCAATCAGAGAACGGACAAGCCATGCGGGCAGTGGTGTGCCGGGCCCCCGGGGAGCTGGTGCTCGAAGACCGGCCGGAGCCCGGGCGGGGCGACGGCGAGGTGCTGGTCCAGGTCCGCCGCATGGGCATCTGCGGCACGGATTTCCACATCTACGAGGGCAGCCACCCGTACCTGCAATATCCCCGGATCATGGGGCACGAGCTGTCCGGCGAGGTGCTGGAGGCGCCTGACGGCAGCCCGCTGAAGCCGGGCGACATGGTGATCGTCAACCCTTACGTCTCCTGCGGCGCCTGCATCGCCTGCCGCGCCGGCAAGCCCAATTGCTGCGTCCGGATCGCGGTGCTGGGCGTGCACCGCGACGGCGGCATGTGCGAGCGGATCGCCGTGCCGGAGCGCAATCTCTATCCGGCGGGCAGCCTCACGCTCGACCAGGCGGCGAGCATCGAGTTCCTGGCCATCGGTGCCCATGCGGCGGCCCGGTCCGGTCTCGCGCCGGGCACCCGCGCCCTGGTGATCGGCGCCGGACCGATCGGGCTCGGTGTGGCGGTCTTCGCCGGCCTCGCCGGGGGCGACGTAACGATCATGGACCGCGAGGCCGACCGGCTCGCCTTCGCGCTGGACAGCGGCATCGCGGTCCGAAGCATCGGCGCCGGCAGCGATGCGGCGGAGGCGGTCCGCCAGGCGACCGACGGCGACGGCTTCGACGTGGTCTTCGATGCGACCGGAAGCCGGGCCTCGATGGAAAGCGCCTTCGGCCATGTCGCCCATGGCGGCACGCTCACGCTCGTCAGCGTGGTGACCGAGACCATCGCCTTCTCGGATCCAGAATTCCACAAGCGGGAGATGACCGTTCTCGGCAGCCGCAATGCCCTGCGGGCGGATTTCGAGCGGGTCGTCGCCGCGATCGAGGACGGCCGCGTCCCGCTGCAGCACCTCCTCACCCACCGCACCAGCCTGGCCGGCGCGGTCGCCGATCTCCCGCACTGGGCGACCCGGAAGAGCGGGCTGGTCAAGGCGCTGGTGGAGATCGGCTGACGCGCAGCCGTCGCCCGGTCATAGACTCGTATAATCGAGTCCGGTCAGGCGCAGGGCGCGGCCGTCCTTCGCCGCGATGGCCCGCATCTCGCGCTCGAGCGCATCGCGGTCGTCGGCGCCGCGCAGCATCCGCCCGGCGAGCGGGTCGAACCGGCCCCCCGCGATATCGGCGATCAGCAGGGCTGCCCGTGTCGGCGGGATGTCCACCCCGTCGTCAAACAGTTGCTTGATGCCGGGCAGATGCGTCTTGCCGGCGTCGGAGGTCAGCTGCAATTCGGTCATCGCCGTCCGGACAAGCCCGGGATCGACGGCAAAGGCCAGGACGCCGCCGGCCTTCGTCGTGTCGTTGAGGCATTCGGTCAGGCGCATGACCCCGGCTTTGCTGGCGGCATAGCCCGAGCCGTGCGGAAAGCTCGTTCCGGTCCCGCCGCCCACCAGGTTGACGATCCGGCCCCGTCCACGCCCCAGCATCCGCGGTGCCATGACCCGGCAGGTGTGGAAGGTGCCGCGCAGATTGATCTCGACGTCGCTCCACCAGGTCTCGGGATCGCACTCCCAGATCGGGCCGAAGGCCCGGAACGAGCCGTGATTGTTGACGAGCGTGTCGACCGGCCCGAGCTCTTCGCTGATCCGGTCGAAGGCGCGCTCGACCGCCGGGCCGTCGACGAGGTCGAGCGGCAGCGCGATCGCCGTCCCGCCCTCGCCGGCGATCATTGCCCGAGTCTCCTCGATTTCGCGCTCCGTGCGCGCCAGGACCGCGACCCGGGCGCCGGCCCGGGCCTGGTGCAGCGCGATCTCGCGCCCGATTCCGCGGCCTGCGCCGGTCACGACCGAAACCGTGCCGTTCAAACTCTTCATGACCTGATCCTCCAGCATCCGGCTTGCGAAAGGCGTCACCGGCGGCCTGGCAGACCGTTGGCCGATATCGAGCCGATCACTCCGCCTCACTACACCCGTGAGACGATGCGATCAAAGCCGTGTCGCGATATACTTGGCCTCGAGGAATTCGAGCACGCCCTGGGCGCCGCCCTCCCGTCCGAGCCCGCTCTGCTTGGTGCCGCCGAACGGCGCCGCCGGGTCGGAGACCAGCCCGCGGTTGAGCCCGACCATGCCGGTCTCGATTCGGCGGCAGACCCGCAAGCCCCGTGCGAGGTCGCGGGTGAAGACATAGGCGGCCAGGCCGTACTCGGTCGCATTGGCGAGGGCGACGGCCTCGTTCTCCGTCTCGAAGCGGCTGAGTGCTGCGACCGGCCCGAAGATCTCCTCCTGCGCCATGGCGGCATCGGCCGGAACCCCTTCCAGCACGGTCGGCGGGTAGAAACAGCCGGGCCTGTCCGGCTGGCGGCCACCGCAGAGCAGCCGGGCGCCGCGCGACAGCGCATCGTCCACCAGCCGCTCGATCTTGTCGACCGCGGCCGGGTTGATCATCGGGCCGCATTCGGTGGCGGGGTCGGCGCCCGGGCCGACCTGCAGCGCCGCCATGCGCGCCGCGAGCTCCGCCGCGAACCGGTCGTAGAGGCCGGATTGCACATAGAGGCGGTTGGCGGCGGTGCAGGCCTCGCCGCCATTGCGCATCTTGGCCAGCATGGCGCCTTCGAGCGCCAGCTCCAGATCGGCGTCGTCGAAAACGATCAGCGGCGCGTTGCCGCCGAGCTCCATCGAGCAGCTCACCACATGCGTCGCCGCCTCGGCGAGCAGCACCCGGCCGATCTGGGTGGAACCGGTGAAGGACAGCTTCCGCACCCGGGGATCCGCCAGCATCGCCGCCGTCACCGGGCCAGGCGTGGAGGTGGTCAGCACGTTGATGACGCCCGCCGGCACGCCGGCCTCGGCGCACAGGGCGGCGAGGGCATAGGCGGTCAGCGGCGTCTCGCTCGCCGGCTTCAGCACCACGGTGCAGCCGGCGGCCAGCGCCGGGGCGATCTTGCGGGTGGCCATCGCCGCCGGGAAGTTCCAGGGCGTGACCAGCACGCAGATGCCGATCGGCTCGTAATCGACGATGATGTGGTTCGCCCCGGTGGGGGAGAGCATGAAGTCGCCGCAGATGCGCACCGCCTCTTCCGCGTTCCAGCGGAAGAAGTCGGCGGCGTAGGCGACCTCGCCGCGCGCGTCGCGCAGGGCCTTGCCGTTCTCCAGCGAGATCAGCCGCGCCAGGTCCTCGGCGCGCTCGGTCATCAGCTCGAAGCAGCGGCGCAGGATCTCCGACCGCCGCCGCGGCGGCGTCGCGCGCCAGGCCCCGGCCGCCTGCGCCGCCGCCTCGACCGCCGCCGCCGCATCCTCAATCGATGCATCCGGCACCTCGGCCAGAAGCCGTCCGGTCGACGGATCGATGACGGGGATCGATGCGCGCCCCACTGGCCACAGCCATTCTCCGCCGATGCAGAGGCCGCGGGCGCAGCTCGCCGGATCGATGCCCGATGCGGAGGGGGACACGGCTGAAAGCGGCATCGCAATGGTCATGGGTGGGTTCCCTTATTCGAAAGCAGGGTTGCAGGCCGCCGCGTCGAGGTCGCCGCGATAGGCGGCATCGAGCAGCCGGCGCATCTCGGCGAGCCCGATCGGGCGCGGATTGTTCTTGATCAGCCGCTCGATGCCGACCGCCTGCTCGGCGGTCCAGTCCAGCTTGTCGGCGGGCAGGCCGAGACCGGCGAGCGTCGGCGTGATGCCGATGGCGCGCAGCAGCCGCGTCACCTCGTCGATGGCGGCATCGGCCAGCGCCGCGCGCGTGGTGTGCCCGCCGTCGACCCGGAGCGCGAGGGCGATCTCCGCCATCTCGGCCAGCGCCGCGGCGCGGTTGAAGCGCATCACATAGGGCAGGGCGGTGGCGACGCCCAGGCCGTGGGGCGTGTGGGTCAGAGCGCCGACGGGATACTGGATCGCGTGCGCCGCCGCCGTGCCAGCCGTGCCGAAGGCGCAGCCCGCGGCCAGTGCCGCCATCATCACGTCCGCCCTCGCATCCTCATCCGCCCCGTCGCGCCAGGCGCGTTCCAGGCTGCGCCCGAGCAGCCGGATGGCGAGCAGCGCGAAATGGTCGGTCAGCGCGCTCTTGCCGATGAAGACGTGCTGCTGCGCCAGTTCCGCCGATGGCGGGCGCCGTCCCGCGGTGAACGCCTCGATCGCATGGGTCAGCGCGTCGGCGCCGGCGACCGCGGTCAGGGCGGGCGGGCAGGAGAGGGTGAGGTCGGGGTCGCAGATGGCCGCGGCGGGAATGAGGTGCGGGCTCGAGATGCCGACCTTCAGCAGGCGGTCCGGATCGGAGATCACCGCGACCGGCGTCGCTTCCGAGCCGGTTCCCGCGGTGGTGGGGACGGCCACGACCGGCAGCACCGGTCCCGGCACCTTGAACTCGCCGTAATAGTCCGGCAGCCGGCCGCCATGGGTCAGCAGCAGGGCGGTGCATTTCGCCATGTCGAGGCAGCTGCCGCCGCCGATGCCGATGACGAGGTCGGGCGCGAAGCCGCGCGCCTCGTCGGCGCAGTCGGCGGCGCTGTCGCGCGGCACGTCCGGCTGCACGCGGCCATGGACGCTGACGGCAAGGCCGGCCGCGCGCAGCCCGTCCAGCATCCGCTCGAAATCGGCTGACGTGGCCAGCCGCTCGTCGGTGCACACCAGCGCCCGCCGCCCGAGGCGGCCGGCGACCGCCGGCAAAGCGGCGCGCTGGCCTTTGCCGAACAGGATCTCCTTGGGCAGCCGGATCGCCGAGAAGAGCGTCACGATCGACTCCATCGATGGGGATGAGCCGGAACATCGGCCATTCGAGATCCTATATTAAATCCTATAGGATATCGTATTGAATGCGGCGGAGGATCGTGCTAGCTCTCCTTCATGTCAAGGGACAAAGCAGTGCGCAGCCAGAAGCCGATCCTCCCATCCCTTTCGGCGGCCGACCCGGGCGGCCCGGCGATCCATCGCGCCGCCAGCCTGGCGGAGGAGGTCTATGAGGCGATCTTCGCCCAACTGATGGCCCTGAAGATCCCGCCGGGCGCCCGCATCACGGTCGATGCCCTGGTGCGCGAATTCAACGTGTCGCAGACGCCGATCCGCGAGGCGCTCGGCCGCCTGGAAGGCGAAGGCCTGGTGGTCAAGACGCATCTCGTCGGCTACAGCGCGGCGCCCCAGGTCTCGCGCCGGCGCTTCACCGAGCTGTACCAGCTGCGCCTGCTGCTCGAGCCCGATGCCGCGCGCCGGGCCGCGTCGGCGATGACGGATGCGGCGCTGCAGGAACTGACCGCGGCGGCGGGGGTGATGTCGCGCCCGGACGGACCGGACGAACGGGCCCGCTACTCCCAGTTCGCCCGCGAGGACGCGGTGTTCCACGACAAGATCCTCCAGGTCGCGGGCAACGAACTCATCCGCGAGACGCTGGTGCACCAGCACACGCATTTTCATATTTTCCGCCTGATGTTCCACGCGCGGGTGACCGAGGAGGCGCTCGACGAGCACTCGGCGATCCTTGCCGCCTTCTCCCGGCGCGACCCGGACGAGGCCGAGCGGGCGATGCGCACCCATATCGAGCGGTCGCGCGACCGCCTGCTGCCGGCATTCGACTGATGCCAGGAGCCATGGGCAGCGGGCCGATCCGTGATACGCTGGCGGAAAAGGGAGGATAACGATGGGACAGGTCGACGCCTGCGCGCTGAGCCTGACCAATGTCAGCAAGTCCTATGGCCATGTCCGGGCTCTGCACAACCTGTCGTTCAGCGTTGCGGAAGGCCGCTTCTTCGTGCTGTTCGGGCCCAGCTCGGTCGGCAAGACGACGACGCTGCGCATGATCGCCGGCCTGGTCCCGCCGGATCGCGGCCGGGTCGAGATCTTCGGCCGGGATTGGACGCATGAGCCGATCGCAGGGCGCGGCGTGTCGATGGTGTTCCAGTCCTTCGCGCTCTACCCGCACCTCACCGTTTTCGAGAACCTGGCCTATCCGCTGCGCGAGGCCGGGGTGGGACGGGAGGAGATCGGTCGCCGTGTCCGGGAGACCGCGACGATGCTCCGCCTCGACACGAAGATCGGCCGCAAGCCCGGCACGCTGTCGGGCGGCGAGCAGCAACGGGTCGCGCTCGGCCGTTCCCTGATCCGGCGCCCCCGGATCCTGCTGCTGGACGAACCCCTGACCAATCTCGATGCCAAGCTGAGGCACGAGATGCGGGCCGAGCTCAAGCGCCTGCATCGCCAGTTCGGCCTGACGATCGTCTATGCGACGCCCGACGAGCTCGAGGCGCTGTCGATGGGCGAGGAGATCGCCGTGCTGCGGGACGGCGGCGTCGTGCAGACCGGGACGCCCGACGAGCTCTACGAAGCGCCGCGCGACCTGTATGTCGCCGGCAAGATCGGCTCGCCCACCATGAATCTGATCAAGGGCACGCTGGCCCGCGACGGCAACGTCATCGACTCCGCGATCGGCCCGCTGCCATGCACGCGCAAGCTCAGCACCGCGGAAACCGGGGAAGCGGCCGTGGTGGGCATCCGGCCGAACGATATCCGCCTCGCGACCGGCGGCGAAGGCGGTATGGCGGCGAGCATCGCCATGCTGGAGCCGTTGGGCGACGTCACGGTGATCTCGATGGAGACCGCTGGCGAGACGCTTCGGCTGGTGCTGCCGGAAGCGGTGGCGTCGGGTCTGCAGCCCGGTCAGCAGGCCTCGATCGTCCTCGATCCGGCAAAACTGCACGTCTTCCGGGCCTCGAACGGACAGGCAATCACCTGACGCCGGGGGCCGGACAAGAACAACAACACCGATAACACATGGGGAGGAGACCTGACGATGACGGCGACGACAAAGATCAAAGGCGTAGTGGTGGCAGCAGGGCTGGCTGCTCTGCTGATGACGGGCGCGGCCCGGTTTGCCCTGGCCGAGGAGGTGACGCTGTCGATGGCGGTGCCCGACTGGCCGCCGACCCGCGTCATGAAGAAGTTCTTCGACGAGCAGTACAAGCCGAAATCCGGCAACACCGTGAAGCTCGATGTCGACTTCATTCCCTGGCCCGATTTCTACACGCGCGTGAACGCGTCGCTCACCTCCGGTGAGCAGAAATACAACTTCATCGTGTCCGACTCGCAGTGGCTGGGCGCCTTCGTCGAGGGCGGCTATTTCCGCAAGATCAACGATCTCCTGGATGCCGACCCCGATTTCAAGAAAGCGTTCATGGAGATCCATCCCAATCCGCTGAACGCCTACGCGACTTATCCCTACAAGTCCCAGAACTATTACGGCTTCCCGCAGTTTCCCGACGTCCTGGTCACCTACGGGCGCAAGGACATCCTCTGCGACGAGACCGAGCAGAAGAACTTCACGGCGAAGTACCAGAAGAAGCTGCCCTGCACGGGCGAAGAGATCGACGCGATGACCTGGGACGATTTCAGGAACGTCGGCGAGTTCTTCCGGCGCAAGAAGGGCGAGATGCTGGCCGGCAAGCCCGCCGACGACGATTTCTACGGCATCGCCTTCCAGGCGGGCAAGGCCTACGACTTCTCGTCCATGCAGGTCAACGGCCTGATCTGGCAGATGGGCGGCGACATCTGGGACGAAACCCAGGTTCCCAAAGGGCAGGCGGAAGGCGTGGTCAATTCGCCGATCGCGGTGAAGGCTCTCGAGAAATATCTGAGCCTGATCGAATACATGCCGCCTGTGGCCAAGACCGGCACCATGGACATCTTCAAGTCGGACGAGTTGTTCCGCGAAGGCAAGGTGGCCATGAATGTCGACTGGATCGGCCTGGGCGAAGCCTCGCTCGATCCGAAGACCTCGAAGGTCGCGGACAAGCTGGTGTTCGGCCTGATGCCGGGGACCATCGGCGCCGACGGCAAGATGGTCCGCTGGTCCAATATCGGCGGGCAGCCCTTCGTGCTGACCACCTGGACGACCGACGCGCAGATCAAGGAGGCCGTGGACTTCGTGAAGTGGTGGCTGTCGCCCGCCATCCAGCACCAGTTCGCGGCGGCTGGCGGCCAGTCGGCGATCAAGTCGGTGTATTCGGATCCGAAATACGTGACCTACCGCCCATGGAACCGGGCATGGGCCGCGTCGCTGGATTGGCAGAAGGACGTCTGGCACGTGCCCCAGTTCTTCGAATTGCTGACCGAGCAACAGGACCAGTTCGATCTCGCGATCACCGGCAAGCAGAACGCCAAGACGACCTTGGACAACATCGCCAAGTTCCAGCAGAACCTGCTGACCGAAGCGGGCCTGATCCAATGATGTGACGAGACCGCTGCCGCCCGCCGCCGGCCGGCGGCAGCGATCCCGAGCCGGGGCCGGCGTGCCGGACCCGCCAAGCAGAACTGCGATCGAGAGCACTCATGTCCGTGACCCCAATCATGTCGGCTCCCGGGGCCCGAACGTCGCCGGCATTTTTGCATATTGCCGCCGACAACTGGCGGCTGGCCATTGCCGTCGGCGTCGTCGTTACCGTGGCTGCCACGGCGGCACTGCCCGCGGCCATCGCCTTCTGGATCGTCGGCGGCATGGCGGCGCTGGTCGCCGCGGCGTTCGCGGTCAACGCCTATCGCCGCCGCTATTATGGCGGGCTGCTGGTGGCGCCGGCCATCGCCGTGCTGTTCACGATGAACATCTTCCCGCTGCTGTGGTCGCTGGGGCTTTCGTTCTTTGCCTATCAGTCGAACCAGCAGTCGATCCGGTTCGTCGGGCTCGGCAACTACATCAAGGTGCTGACCAACGACATCGCTGCCGCCGACAATTGGCACGCCCTGACCAACACGGCCATGTTCGTCGTGCTCACGGTCGCGGCCCAGATGATCATCGGCTTCCTGCTGGCCATGCTCTTCGCCAAGCAGTTCCCTCTGCGGAAGTATCTGCTGATCCTTGTCTTGGCACCGATGATGCTGTCGGTGGTCGCCTCGGGCGTGTTCTTCACCTATTACTATGACCCGACCTTCGGCATCCTCAGCTATGTGATGAACAGCATCGCCGACGGCCAGTTCATCCTGATGGACAGCAAGGCGGGCGCGGTGGGCGGCATCGTCTTCGCCGATGCCTGGATGTGGTCGCCCTTCGTCATGCTGCTGGTGCTGGCCGGGCTCGTCTCCGTGCCGAAATACCTCTACGAGGCGGCGGCCATCGACCGCGTCTCCGCCTGGCGGCGCTTCTGGACCATCACCTTCCCCTATATCCGCGGGCTGCTGATGCTGGCGCTGCTGTTCCGCACCATCGAGGCGTTCAAGCTGGCCGACCTCGTCATCCTCCTGACCAAGGGCGGCAACGACACGATGACGATCTCGTACCACCTGATCCGCATCGCCAACGAGCAGAACAAGACCAGCGAAGGGGCGGCGATTTCCTACGTCATGCTGTTCATGGTGATCGTCCTGACCAACCTCTACCTCTATCTCGCCAATCGCCGGAACGGGGAGAGCTGACCATGGCCTCCGGCCCGTCCATCTGGGAGCGCATCGGGTTTCGCCGGAGCAACGGCGTCGCGGAGGCCGGCTGGGGACGCACCCTGGTCGTGGCAGGCGTCAGCCTGCTCTACTTCCTGCCGGTGCTGTTCATCATCTTCACCGCGATCAAGCCGCAGGCGCTGGCGCTGTCGGTGCCGCCCACGCTGTCGCCGACCTCGCTGTTCGGTCTCATCCCCGACCGCTTCGTCTTCACCCCGACGCTGGAGAATTTCGGCTCGGTGTTCTCGCGCGTGATGACGACCGGCGGGCAGCCGGAAGCGACCGGCTTCGACCGCTTCTTCTTCAACTCGATCGTGATCGCTTCGGTCTCGGTCCTGCTGGCCCTCGTCCTCGGCACGCTGGCGGCCTACGGCTTCTCGCGCTACCCGCTCAAGGGCAACGACACCTATCTCTTCATCATCCTGACCACGCGGATGCTGCCGGCGATCGTCGTCATCATTCCGGTGATCCTGATGTTCCGCGCCGTCGGCCTGTCCGGGTCGTATCCCGGCATCATCCTGCTCTACACCGCCTTCAACCTGGCCTTCACCATCTGGATGATGAAGAGCTTCTTCGACGAGCTCTCGACCGATGTCGAGGACGCCGCCCGCATCGATGGCTCGTCCGAGGTCAAGGTGTTCTGGAAGATCTGCCTGCCGCAGGTCGTCGCCGGCCTGGCCGCGACCTTCGTGTTCGGCCTGATCCTGACCTGGAACGAGTTCCTGTTCGCGCTGCTCCTGACCGGCACCGACACGCGCACCGTGCCGGTGGCGATGAACCAGGCCGTCTCCTCCGGCGGCCGCGGCACCGACTGGACCCTGCTGGCCGCGATCGAGACGCTGTTCCTGATCCCGGTCTTCCTCGTCACCTTCTTCCTGCAGGACCACCTGCTGCGCGGCGTCACCTTCGGCACGGTCAGGAAATAGCGATGTCGACCATCGAGATCCGCAGGATCACCAAGGCCTTCGGCCCGTTCGTCGCGGTCCGCGATGCCGACCTGTCGGTCGCGGCGGGGGAGGTCGTCTGCCTGCTCGGCCCGTCGGGCTGCGGCAAGACCACGACCCTGCGCATGATCGCGGGGCTGGAGCGCGCCACGGCGGGCGACATCGTGATCGCGGGGCAGCGCATGAACGAGCTGTCGCCGCAGAAGCGCAACATCGCCATGGTCTTCCAGTTCTATGCGCTGTACCCGGCGCTGACGGTCGGCGAGAACATCTCCATGCCGCTGCACCGCGAAGGCATCGGCAAGGCGGAGGTCGCCGCCCGGGTCGGCAAGGTGGCCGACATCCTGCATCTGCGCGATGTCCTGGACCGGATGCCGGGGCAGGTCTCGGAAGGGGAGAAGCAGCGCGTCGCCGTCGCCCGCGCCATCGTGCGCGATCCCAACTGCTTCCTGTTCGACGAGCCGCTGTCGCGGCTGGATGTGGAGCTGCGCCACACCATGCGCGGCCAGATCAAGGCGGTGCTGTCGAACCTGTCCAAGGCCACGGTCATCGTCACCCACGACCAGCTCGAAGCCCTGACCATGGCGGATCGCATCGCGATCATGCGCGACGGCATGATCGAGCAGGTGGGCAGCCCGCACGAGGTCTTCGCCAAGCCGGCCAATGTCTTCGTCGCCAGCTTCATCGGCACGCCGCAGATGAATCTGATCGAGGCGGAGCTGAAGGGCTATGGCGGCGGCAAGGCGACGGTCACCTTCGACCAGCAGGACGTCGATCTTCCCGCCAACCCCGCCGTCGCGGCCCTGGGGCCGGGACGGGTCACGGTCGGCGTGCGCCCGCGCGCCTTCACCGTCGTGCCCCAGGACACCGCCGGCACGATCGATGCCGTGACCGAGCTGATCGAGCCGATGGGCGCCGAGACGCTCATCCATGCGCGGACCAAGGCCGGCGGCGACATCCGGGTGGTCGTCCCGCGCGACAGGAAGGTCAGGATCGGCGAACCGCTCCACCTGATTCCGGATCCCATGCAGACCCACATCTTCGCCGCGGACGGCAAGGCGGTGCGGGCATGAGCCGGCATGACCAGGGCCATGGCGGGCTGTCGTCCGCAAGCGCGCGCAGGCTGGAATACGCGATCATCGGGATCGGCGTCGTGGCGCTGCTGCTGATCTTCCAGCCCTTCAACATTGTGCTGTTCACGGCCGGGGGCGTCATCGTCATCGTGGCGGCGCTGGCGAACAACCTGCTGCCGATGGCGCAGCCCGGCGTGCCGAAGCGGTCGGTGGTGAAGGCGGCGATGATCGTCGCCATGATCTTCTGTCTCACCTTGCTGGTCGCGATCGCCGCCGCGCATCTCTACGGCCAGTTCTTCCTCAAGCCGCCGGATCCCAGCACCGTCACCGGCAAGGCCCAGCTGAACGCCACGCCCTGGTACATGCATGGCTTCACCTGGACGGTCGCGGCCATCGCCGGCGTCCTGGCCTGCGCCCTGGTTCTGCAGGGCCGCCGCAGGGGCGGAAGCGAGGAAGGATCCGGCGAGCACCATCCTTCAACATCTCCGGGAGAGTGAAAAATGAGCCTTAATCAAGCCGCCCTCATCCAGCGGATGCAGCAGCTGATGTCCACCTCGCCGGTCCCGTCGATCTCCACCGAGCTGCTGGCGACGGCGGATGGCGAGCTGAACCGGGAGCTCAACAGCTTCCTGTTCGACCCGCCCTCCGATCCGACCCTGCTCAAGGGCAAGCGGATCGCGATCTGCTGCACCAACGGGGTGGAGGAGGTGGAGATCCTGGGCGCCCATCGCTGGCTGACCGAGCATGGCGCCACGGTCCACATCGTCTCGCCGCGCATCGGCGAATTCGATCCGACGCTGGGCCTGCGCTTCCCGCCGCAATGCGCCACCCACGTCCTTGCCATCCGCCTGATGGAGAACGCCGGCTGGCTGAAGATCGACCGCTACTCCGACGAGGCGAAGGCCGCGGATTACGATTCGGTCCTGCTGCCCGGCGGCTGTTGGAACCCCGACGCGCTGCGCATGGACAAGCCCACCCTGGCCTTCGTGCGCGCCATGTATGAGGCCGGCAAGCCGACGACCGCGATCTGCCATGGCCAATGGGTGATGATCAGCGCCAAAATCCTCAAGGGCAAGCGCGCCACCGCGGTGTGGAACATCCAGATCGACCTCGAAAATGCCGGCGCCGTCGTGCTCGACGAGCCCTGCGTGATCGACGGCAACCTGATCACCGCGCGCTTTCCCTACGACCTGCCGCGGCTGGTCCAGGCGATGGTGCAGCAGCTGCTGGCCACGGCGGGACAGGCGTCGGCGGCGCAGTGAGAGCGGATCTCGCCTGAAGGGACCGGGCCGGCGATCCACGCCGGCCAAGGGAGGAGGGGGCATGAAGTACGGGTTCAACCTGCTGCTCTGGACAGGACATGTCACCGACGAGCACGCACCCCTCCTGAAGGCGATCCGGGAGACGGGATATGACAGCATCGAGGTCCCGGTCTTCGAAGGCACGCCCGACGACTACGCCAGGCTCGGGGAGCAGCTTGCGGCGCTGGGCTTCGACGTCACGACGGTGAGCGTGCTGGGGGCGGGCCACAATTGTCTTTCGGACGACCGGGCCGAGCGGGACGCCGCGCTGGACCGGACGAAGTGGGTGATCGACTGCACCAAGGCGCTCGGCGGGTCGATGGTCGCCGGCCCGATGCACTCCCAGCTCGGGCATTTCACCGGCCATGGCCCCACGGCCGAGGAGCGCCGGCGCGGCATAGAATTCAACCGCCGCGCCGGCGACCACGCCCAGCGACACGGGGTGCGCTTCGCCCTCGAGGCGCTGAACCGCTTCGAATGCTACTTCCTCAACACGATGGAGCAGCTGGCCGAGTATCTGGACGAGGTCGACCATCCTGCCGTGAAGGGGATGTACGACACCTTCCACGCCAATATCGAGGAGAAGGACCCGGTCGCCGCCATCGGCGCGATCTGGCGCCACATGATCCATGTCCATATCTCGGAAAACGACCGCGGCACGCCGGGCAAAGGTCATGTGCCGTGGGGGGCCACCTACAAGGCGCTGCGGCAAGCGGGATATGACGGCAGGCTGACGATCGAGGCTTTCGGCCGCGGCGTTCCGGCGCTCGCCGCCGCCACCCGCGTGTGGCGCGACTTCTTCCCCAATGAGGAAGAGGTCTACCGATCCGGCTTCACGCACATGGCGCAGGGCTGGGCCGATGCGGGGGCCGATCGATCCCGGCGATAGGCCTCCCCCCCGCAGGCGCATGACGATGTCCTGATCATGGTTGCCGAAGCCCCGGCCGGTCGGCTTTTCCTCCAAACGCCCCGTCCTGAAACACCCGGCGCAGCCGGCCTTGCAAGGGCGTCGAGTTGTAATGCCGGATCCTGGTCGTCGAAACTCGCGCGCAGCCGATCTCCGCCGTCGTCCACCAGTCTTTGTCCGAAAACTCGTCCGGCAAACTATCTGTCCGGAAAGCCATCACCAATGTAGGTTGGCGGACAGGACGCAGGCCGGCCGTCAAACGGCCGTTGAGTGGACGGGCGCAAGCGTCCCAGGTTTGCGACACTGGCGATCGTAGCGCCGACAGCTCACTTCGGACCGCTTTGGGCTAAAGCGGACTCTCCAGTCGCGGCGCCAGCCAGGCAACGCGCGATAGTAGCGATCGTCGCGCATTGGAACGAATGTCGCGTGGCGGACCAGTGTCCTTTGGGGGCCTGGGCGGCTCGCTTCCCTCCACCCACACCGGATCGGGCAAAGCCGAATGGCCGAGCACGACCAATTTTAGATGTCGTTCGACATCAATCGGGTGCTAAGTTCAAACGGAGTTGCTTGACCACTGAATCGGGCGGAGATGAGGAAGTCGAGGCAAGAAGCGGCCGAGACCCGGAGGCGCATTGTCGATGCCGCCTCGAAAGAGTTTCGCCGCAACGGGATCAGCGCGACGGGCCTTTCAGATCTCATGGCCGCTGCCGGGCTCACGCATGGCGGGTTCTATCGGCATTTCAACTCGAAGGATGACCTCGTTGCCGAAGTCTGCGCGTCCGCGGCGGAGATGCTGATCGCTTCAATTGGCAAGGAGCAGGCGGACCATCCGGACCAGAGCCCATTCGAGGCCACCGTGGAGGGCTATCTTTCGGCCGGTCATCGGGACAATCCTGCAGAGGGATGCCCCTTTGCGGCGCTTGGGAGTGAGCTCACGCGGGGCGACGATCTGGTCCGGGGGAAAGCGACTGAAGGTTTCCAGGAGGTGGTCGGGGTCGTCGCCAGGCAGTTCACCGAGGTGAAAGCCGATGTTGCAAGGGGCCGAGCCCTGAGCGCCCTGGCCACCATGATCGGAGCGCTGACGATGTCGCGCATGGTCAACGATCCCGACCTCTCCGCCGAGATCCTGCGGCAGGCGAAGAGACATCTCCTGCGGGGATGAAGACGCTCTCCGCTTAGCCGCGCAAACCGAACCGCAGCCCCGGAAACAATCGCGCCGGCGACGCTGATACCGCGGCGCACCAGGGATTTCGCCTACGGCTCTCGACCGCCTTCGCGGTCCGGATTCTCCTCGGCACGAGAGCTCTTGACGAGTTGTATGATGTTCATCATCTATACGTGACTTAGATGTCAATCGACATCTTATCTTGATGCCGCTTCGCCGGTTGCGGATTCGACGAACGGCAGACCTCACCGCCACCAGTGCCTTCGAGGATCAGCGGGCGAGCAGATGAACGAGATCAGCAGGTTGCCCGAGGTGGAGGAGCCGCCACCATCTTCGGCGGTCGAACGCCGGAGGCGTGGGTCCTGGATTGCCGGCTTGGTGGCGACTGCGTTGGCCGCGGCGGGATGGTTCGGGCTGGCGGCCATGAACGCGATCCTGATCGTCGAGTTCGTGCGCCAGGGGGAGGAGGAGGCGGCCACCGCGGCCGAGGCGGCAGTGCGCGCGCCCCGCACCCGGCTGCGCCCGATCCTGATGACGTCCTTCGCCTTCATCTTGTGTGTCGCGCCGCTGGTGGTCGCCACCGGCGCGGGGTTGGAAATGCGCCAGTCGCTGGGAACGGCCGTGTTCGCCGGCATGCTCGGCGTCAACTTGTTCGGCCTGCTGTTCACGCCCGTCTTCTACACCGCAGTCCGCAAGATCGGCGGCCGGCGTCGAGACCCCGCCGGAGCGGTCCACGCCACCGCGGCTCCCTGACGTGTCAGGGCTCCGATCCGCGACTGCATCCATCCTTCGATAGACAAGGGAATATCATGAGGATCTTCGATCGCCCCGGCTTTCCCAATCCGGCCCGCATCCGCATCGTGCTGGCCGAGAAAGGGCTCGACCCCCTGATCGAGTTCGTGCCGGTCGACCTGATCGGCGCAGAGCACAAGCAGACCGCCTTCCTGGAAAAGAACCCCTCCGGCGTCGTCCCGGTCCTGCAGCTCGATGACGGCACCTACATCGCCGAAGCCACCGCCATCACCGAATATCTCGACAATCTCGACGGCGATCCGAAGCTCACCGGCAGGACGCCGAGGGAAAAGGCTGTCATTCACATGATGCAGAGGCGTGCTGAAGCCGATCTGCTCGACGCGGTCGGCAACTATTTCCATCACGCCACGCCGGGCCTCGGCGCCGAGCTGCAGGCGTTCAAGAGCCCCGAATGGGCCGGCCGTCAGGAGTGGGGTCATCGCCAACGCGACAAGGCGCTGGCCGGTATGACGTATTTCGACACCGTGTTGCAGAACCACCCGTTCGTGGCGGGCGACGCCTTTTCCATGGCCGACATCACGGTGTTCGCGGGCCTGATGTTCGCCGATGCCGCCGGCATTGTCATTCCGGAGGACCATTTCGCGCTGAGAGCCTGGCGCGCGAAGGTCGCCGAACTGCCGAGCGTCAAGAACCGCAGCGGCCAGATGTTCGTGGCCGACGATCTGCGCCGGCTTGGCTGCTGATCCCAATGCGAGCCGTGCAGCCGAAAGCCGGCCGGACAGGCTCGTCGCTTCTGCCACTCAACAACCCGTCGCCGCAAGCGGCCGCTTTTCCCGCGGAGTTCACCATGTCCACGATCTCACCGCCTGAAGGCGCTTCGCGGCGCCACCTCCTCAAGGGGGGCGCCGCTGCCGGCGTAGGTCTTGCCGCTGCCGCCGGCGCTGCCGATGCGAAAAACGCGGCGCCAGCAAGTCACGGCAAGCCGATGGCGGATCGCCTCATCACGAAAGACGGCACCCGCCTCTACTTCAAGGATTGGGGCTCGGGGCCGGCCGTGGTGTTCAGCCACGGCTACCCGCTCTCGTCCGACGCGTGGGAGGACCAGATGTTCTTCCTGTTGCAGAACGGCTATCGCGTCATCGCCCACGACCGTCGCGGTTTCGGCCGATCCAGCCAGCCGGCTGCGGGATATGACTACGACACCTTCGCCGACGACCTGGCGCAATTGGTCGATGCGCTCGATCTGCGCCACGCGACCTTCATCGGCCATTCGATGGGCGGCGGCGAGGTCGCGCGCTATATCGCCCGTCACGGCCAGAGCCGCGTCGCCAAGGTCGCCTTCATCTCCTCGGTGACGCCGTTCCTGCTCAAGACCGCGACCAATCCCACAGGTGCGCCGAAGGAGCTGTTCGATGGCTTTCGCGCGGCCGTCCAGGCCAACCGGTCGCAGTGGAATCTCGACGTCACCACGCCGTACTACAGCTTCAACCGGCCGGGCGCTCACGTCTCGGAGGGGCTCCGGCAGAGCTACTGGCGACAGGGGCAGGCAACCGGCATCCTCGCCGCCTATCACGCGCTCGGCGCTTTCTCAGAAACCGATTTCCGTGAAGATCTCAAGAAGATCACCGTCCCCGCGCTGGTGGTGCATGGCGCGACGATCAGATCGTCCCGCTCGAGATCTCGGCGACGTTGACCGCCAAGCTCATCCCGCAGGCCAGGCTTGTGGTTTACGAGGGCGGGTCTCACGGCTTGCTGCACGTCGACAAGGACCGGCTGAACGCCGATCTGCTGGCGTTCCTTCAAGGCTGATGCCGCGCTTCGCTTCAAATGGTCGGACGGAGTCAGATCCGCCCCCATTCGCGAGCGCCATTCGACTCAACCGGAACATCCCGTTCGCTTCAATCCTGTTCTCTACTCTGGAGATAATAGATGACCGACAAGTTCCTGGTGACCGGTTCAACCGGCGAGACCGGCCGCTATACGGTCCAACGGCTCCTTGAGAAGGGCCACGCCGTCAGGGCGCTGGTCCACAAAGAGGACGAGCGCGCCGAGGCGCTGCGACGAGAGGGAGCGGAGGTCGTGGTGGGTGACCTCTTCGAGCATGACGACGCAATTCGTGTCACGGCCGGCACCACCGCCGCTTACTTCTGCTACCCCGTTCGTCCCGGCATCATCCAGACGACGGCGTACTTCGCCGATGCAGCCAGGCGTGCCGACCTTAAGGCCGTCATCAACATGTCGCAGATCTCGGCGCGGGAGGATTCCAAGAGCCATGCGGCGCGCGATCACTGGATCGCCGAGCGCATCTTCGACTGGTCGGGTGTTCCCACCGTGCACCTGCGGCCGACCTTCTTCTCGCAATGGCTGCTTTACCCGTTCGCGCGCAAGACGATCGTCGAGCAGGGCATCATCGATCTGCCCTATGGCGCCGGACGCCATGCCCCGATCGCGGCAGAAGACCAGGCACGCCTGATCGCCGCGCTTCTGGCGGAGCCGGCCGCCCATGTCGGTAAGACCTACACGCTCCACGGCCCGACCGAACTGGACCAGCCAGGCATCGCTGCTGCGATCAGCGAAGTCCTCGGGCGGACGATCAGCTACCGGCCGCTGACCATCCCCGAGTATCGGGAGCGCCTCGAAGACTTTGGCCTGCCCGCGTTTCTGATCCAGCATTTCTGCGCCATCGCCGTCGACTATCAAAACGGCATCTTCTCCGGCGCCGACAAAATCGTCGCCGAGGTGACAGGCGCCCCGCCGATGACTGTGCAAGCATTCGTCGCGTCGCATCGGGCCGCCTTCGACAGCCTCGATGCGGCGGCGCGACGGTCGTAGGGAAAGCAGATGAACATCGATCTTTCAGGCAAAGTTGCCCTCGTCACCGGCTCTACCGAGGGCATCGGCTTCGCCATCGCCCGCGGGCTTCACGAGGCAGGCGCCGAGGTGGTGATCAATGGCCGTACCAAGCAGAAGGTCGAGGCGGCCGTGGCGCGGCTAGGCGATCGGGCGAGCGGCCAGGCCGTCGACCTCGCCACGTCGGACGGGTGCACGGCACTGATCCGGGCCGCGCCCGCGCCGGATATCGTCGTCAGCAATCTCGGCATCTTCCAGCCGCTCGATTTCTTCGGGACCGATGATGCCATCTGGGATCGCCATTGGCAGGTGAACGTCATGGCCGGAGTGCGGCTCGCGCGTGCCTACCTTCCGAAAATGGCGGCGAAGCCGTGGGGACGGTTCATCTTCCTCGGCTCGGAATCCGCCTTCAACATCCCGGTCGAGATGATCCATTACGGCGTCAGCAAGACGGCCGATGTGGCGGTCGCGCGCGGCCTTGCCAAGCGCATGGCCGGCACCGGTGTGACGGTCAATTCGGTCTTGCCGGGCCCGACCTTTTCCGAGGGCGCTGCCGAGATGCTCAAGGACCACGTCACCGCCGAGCGGTCCTTCGAGGAGGTCGGCATCGACTTCGTCAGGACGCATCGGCCAACCTCCATCATTCAGCGCCCTGCGACCGTCGAGGAGGTCGCGAACATGGTCGTCTACGTCGCATCGAACCAGGCGTCGGCGACGACCGGTGCGGCGTTGCGTGTCGATGGCGGCGTTGTGGACTCCATCATCTAGCGCAGGATCGGCACATATCCGAGCCGACACATCCGCCGGCCCGGTGGCCGGGGAACGACGGTCCCGTGGGCCAGCTTCATTCTCGCGCGAAGTCGTTCAGCCCTGGCGCCTTCGGCACAAGCCCATGCGAAGGGAGCTCGGCATGAGCACCAGCGATACAGCACCAGCATCCTCGAACCGGAGGATCGACGCGGACACCCGGTTCGAGGCCATCGATTTCGTCAACCGGGTGAACTTCCTGTTCGACCAATGGCAGGCGGAGGAATTGCTCGCCGCGTTCTCCGATGATGTGATCGTCGATCATCCGCTTGGCCGAAGCGTCGGGAAAGAAGAACTGGCGAGGTTCTTGAAGGCCTATGAGCCCATCACGCACGGCGTGCGGCGGCACAACTGCAACCATGTGATCGACGCCGGGCCGGGCGAGGATATCATCGTGACCTATTACATCCTGCTGATCCGCATCGCGCCATCAAGTCAGGCCGGCAAACTCAAGACCGCGCCGATGGAGATCATGGAATATGACGCGCACCTGCCGAAGCTGATTTCCTACGCGATGGTTACCGACCGGCTGACCAGGATCACAGGAGGCGACTGGCGCGTCCGTCACAAGCGGGTCCAGAACGTGTCCGAGGACAAGGAGTTTCATTTCTAAAGGAATGATGGGCCGCAAACTCCTGCGCGGCGGTCTCGTCCTCGGTGCCGGCGCGCCCACGACGCAATGGCCGACGATTGCCAGCGCAATGCATCGGGCGAGTGCGGCCGAACAGATCACAGTCAACCAGAGCCCGCTCGGGTGAGCGAGGCGGTCGAAGGCAGGCCTTATGAAAGCCATTCAGTACCGGACGTTCGGCGGTCCCGAAGTGCTCGAGTATGTCGAGCTCCCCGACCCCGAACCGGGTCCAGGCGATGTTCTGATCGAGACGTCAGCGATCGGCGTCAACTTCCCTGACATTCGTGAGCGTCTCGGCGTCTACAATCGCGCCGAAACTCGCGTCGGCGGAGTCACCCTCCCTCAGGTCGGGGGACTGCAGGTCGTGGGACGTGTGCTGCGGTCCGGTCCCGGGGCCGATCCTGCACTCGAAGGCCGCAAGGTCATGGCACTGATGCCGAAGGGAGCCTATGCCACAAAGGCGCTGGCACGCGCCGAGATCGTGGTGGCGCTCAATGAAGATGCCGATGACGTCGCCATGGCCAGCTTGCCCTGCCAGGGCGTCACCGCATTTCTCGCTCTTCAGGCCTGCACGACGCTGCGCAAAGGTGAGAGCGTTCTGGTTCAGGGCGCCGCGGGCGGCGTCGGCAGCCTGGCGGTTCAGATCGCCAAGGCGCTGGGCGCCGGCACTGTCATCGGCACCGCCAGCAGCGAGGCCCGCCGAGAATTCGTGCGCAGCATCGGCGCCGATCACGCGATCGCCTACGATACGCCCGCGTGGCCGCAAACGGTGCTCGCACATACCGATGGGCGCGGCGTTGACATCATCCTGGAGACGATTGGCAGCGATGTCTTCGATCAGAACTTTGAATGTCTCGCGATGCTTGGCCGGTGCGTCGTCATCGGGTCGACGGGCGGGCCGGGTCAGCCACTCGCGCCGAGGCGACTCATGGCGAAGGCGCAGTCGCTTTCGGGGGTGTACCTGCCGAGCTTCTTCCAGCGGCCAGAACTGATCCTACGCGCGCTCCGCTTTCTGGCCGACGGAGTGGCCATCGGATCCATCAAGGCGAACGTCGCGGCGGTCCTGCCACTCAGCCGCACGGCCGACGCGCACTGGCTGCTGGAGCGGCGCGAGGTGCAAGGCACCGTCGTGCTCAACCCAAGCGTCTGACCGGCGTTAGCTTGCCACGCAGTGAACGGGCAAAGGGCGCTCTTTCTCGATGGCGACCACGATCTCGGACCAAGCGCCGACCCGGTCGTCAACGTGGATCCCAAGGTTTATCGCGCGCTGGCAGACCCGATGTCCGCAAACGGGCGCTTACCAGAAGATCCGACCTTCGCTCCCGAGTGGCCGCTTAGCCGGCTCGGGACAACGACAAGCACCAAGCGGCGCTCGATCCGTCAAACGGACCTGATCCGGACCGCGCCCCTGGACCGTTGAAGGAAAAGGAGACCAAGTCGCTCCTGCCGCTATGACGCCCCGAACGACCGGAGAGGGCGATGGCGCGACGGCGGCTCCTGACCGAAGTACGCTTGGGGAAACTGCTGGCTGTTCCGACAGATGAACGCGATCGACCGTCACCCCCGCAGGCGCAGGCGCATAACGATGTCCTGATCATGGTTGCCGAAGCCCCGGCCGAAGATGTTGAGGCCACCCGGGTGCTCGGCATTCTCATCGATGCCGACCCGGAGGCGGATCGCGTGATGGTCGTTCAGGCGGAGCTGCTCCAGCGTCACGTCGGAGGCAAGGGTGCCATCGACGAACGCCCCCTCATCGGTGACCCGCCAAGTGACCAGCTTGCCGTATTGCGAGCCGGCCAGCTTCCACCATCGCGGCGTAAAGCGGCCGCGGATATCGCCGTAATCGCCCGGCGACGTCCAGGTCGCGACGGCCACATGGTTGATCCACAGCGTGATGTCGGACGGCCAGTCGCTGTTGGTGCCGGGCACTTCCGACGACAGCTCCATGGTGATCTCGAGCTGCTCGATCGCCTTTTCGACCACCTTGGCGTTGTTGGGGAACTTGTATTCGACGAAGCCGCGGCCGAACCAGATCAGGGACGCCTTCATCCGGTTCGGATCGAGGAAATGGTCGGGGACGTCGAGCAGGCCGAGCACGCCTTCCGTCGAGCACAGTCCGCAGGGCGCGCTGACCTCGCAGGTGGTGTAGAGGCCGATCGGCATCGCGACCTCGATGACGTGGTCGTCCTGCAGGGCATCCGGGTCGTCGAGCCGGACCGTGATCTCGTCGTAGAGGGCCGAGCAGACCTTCTGCTGTCCCTTGCTCGCCTTCACGGCCTCGGTTCGGATCAACTCGGCCCGCTCCAGCTTCTGCACATTGATCGCCACCGTGGACTGCGGCAGTTCCAGCTCGCTGCTGATCTGGTTGACGTTCAACGGCCCGCGCTGCCGGAGAAGCCGGAGCATGGCCAGCCGGACGGGGGAGGCCAGCGCCTCCAGCGCCTCGCTGCCGTCACTGGCCATCAATGTCAGCAATCGGCGCTGCGGAACGTCCATCGCTCGATCATCCTTCAGGAGAAGCAGCACGGTAACGCGACGTTCATATCAGCATAAATGATACATATCAAAATGATTGACGCACAGTTTGAATGAGGCTTCACTCCTGCCGAGCCGGCCGCAGAACCGGTCAGAAAGGGAGAGCCTATGCGCGCCATCAAGTTGCTCGTGCTCGCCTTGGCGAGCCTCATCGCAAGCACTGTCGCGGCATCCGCCCAAGCCACGATCTCGGAACTGCCGCGCCGGGAGACGCTGATCCTCGAAAACCCGGAAGGGACGATCAAGAATCCCGGCTGGTTCAACATCTGGGCGATCAATGCCGGCGGGCAGTATACCGGCCTGCACCAGCTCGCCCTCGACACGCTTTGGTACATCGATCCCGAGCGGGGGCTGGACGGGTCCTGGCAGAACTCGCTGGCGTCCGAGAAGCCGATCTACAATGCCGACTTCACCGAGATGACCGTGAAGCTGCGGCCGGGGATCTTCTGGAGCGACGGCGTCGAGTTCACGGCCGACGATCTCGTCTACACCGTCGAGACGCAGATCAAGACCCCGGGGATGCGCTGGAGCGCCCTGCTGTCGCTCAATGTCGACAGCGTGCAGAAGGTCGATGCCCAGACGGTGGTCTTCAAGCTGAAGAAGCCGAATTCGCGTTTCCACGCGCTGTTCACGGTGCGCTTTAACGCCATCTGGATGATGCCGAAGCATGTCTTCGAGAAGGCGCCCGATCCGCTGCGGTTCGACTTCAACAAGCCGGTCTCGCTGGGCGCCTACACGCTCAACAGCTACGACCCGGACGGCAAGTGGTTCCTGTGGCAACGACGCGATGATTGGCAGCGCACCACGCTCGGCCGCTACGGCGAGCCCGGGCCGAAATACGTCGCCTATGTCGACCCCGGCCCGCCGGACAAGCGCGTCATCGCGCAGCTCAACCACGATCTCGACGTCATCCACGACGTCGCGCCGGAGGGGATGTTCACCCTGGCCAAGCAGTCGAAGTCGCTGAAGACCTGGTTCAAGGGCTTCCCCTTCGGTCACCCCGACCCGACCCTGCCGGCCGTGATCTTCAACCTGCAGAATCCGACCTTCCAGAACCATGACGTGCGCTGGGCGCTGGCCCTGCTGATCGACATCCGGGCCGTCGCGATGGCCTCGTATCGCGGCGCCGCGACGATCTCGGCCATCGCCATCCCGCCGACCGGCACGCATCCGGACGACTACCACAAGCCGATGCAGGAGTGGCTGGCCGAGTTCGAGCTGGATACCGGCAAGGAGAGGATCAAGCCGTACGACCCAACCATGGGGCAGCAGATCGCGACGATGCTGCGGCCGTCGATGGGCGACCAGATCCCGACCGACCCCGCCGTGATCGCGCGCTCCTTCGGCTATGGCTGGTGGAAGCCGAACCCCACGGCCGCGGCCGAGCTGCTGGAGCGGGCCGGCTATGCCAAGCGCGGCGACGCTTGGTACACGCCGGACGGCAAGCCCTTCTCGATCAAGATCATGGTTGAGGGCGATTCCCGCCCGGTGATGACCCGGGCCGGCACCATGATCGCCCAGCAATGGCGCCAGTTCGGCATCGACGCCAAGATCGACGTGGCGCAGGGCACGAACATGCTGGACCGGCGCGGCGCCGGCGATTTCGACACCTTCATCGGCTGGAGTGTCGAGACCTATGGCGGCCACCCCGATCTCGCCTTCTTTCTCGACAGCTGGCATTCCCAGTTCGTGGCGCCGGCGGGCAAGACGCAGTCGCCGCGCAACTGGCAGCGTCTGCAGAGCCCGGAGCTCGACAAGCTGATCGAGCAGATCCGGACCGTGTCCTTCGAGGACCCGAAGACGGTCGAGCTCGGGCGCGACTACGCCAAGTTCATGGTCCGCGAGATGCCGATCATCCCGCTGATGGCCTACAACGTCTTCACGGCCATGGATACGACCTACTGGAACGGCTACCCGACCGCCGAGGACCCCTACACCGATCCGGTGCCGAACTGGGGCAATTCGCGCCTGATGATGGTGCGGCTCAAGCCGACCCAGCCCTGATCCCTGCGAAGCCCCGCGGTGCCCTGAGAGTCCGGGCGCCGCGGGCAACCCCGAGGGCCGGAGACCTATGAAGCCCTTTCTCGCCTATCTCGCCAAGCGGCTGCTGCAGTTCGCGCTGGTCGTCTTCATCGGCGTGAACATCACATATGTGATCACCCATGCGACGCCGATCGATCCGGTCGAGCAGACCGTGACCGCGGCGACCTCCTTCGGCGTCACCAGCCCGGAGGCGGTCGAGATGATGCGGGCCTCGCTGCGCGAGCTCTATGGCCTCGAAGGATCGCCGGTCGAGCAGTATCTGTCGTTCTGGCGGCGGGTCGTCGTCGGCGATTTCGGCCCGTCACTATCCGCCTTCCCGACCCCGGTCTCCACCCTGATCTGGCGGGCCATGCCCTGGACCGTCGGGCTGCTGCTCGCCTCCACCCTCATGACCTGGATCATCGGCAACCTGATCGGCGGGCTCGCCGGCTACTACCGCCGGAACCGCCTGCTGAAGCTGGTCGGGATCGTGTCGATGGGGGTCCATCCGATCCCGTATTACATCGTCGCCTTCGTCTTTCTGATCGTGTTCGGCTTCGTCTGGCCGGTGCTGCCGATCACCGGCGGCGCCAGCATGAACGTCAATCGCGAGGACGGCTTCGGCTTCGCCCTGGACGTGCTGCTGCATTCCATCCTGCCCAGCCTGTCGCTGATGGCGGTCGGCATCGGCGGCTGGTTCATGGGCATGCGGGCGCTGGTGTCGAACATCGTGACCGAGGACTACGTCACCTATGCCGAGCTGGCCGGCGTCGGCCGGCGGCGGATCCTCGGCTCCTATGTCATGCGCAACGCGCTGGGGCCGCAGGTCACGGGCCTCGCGCTCCAGCTCGGGGCGATCTTCAACGGCGCCATTATCACCGAGCAGGTGTTCGGCTATCCCGGTCTCGGCTCGCTGCTGATCAGCGGGGTGCATGCCGGCGACTACAGCCTGGTGCTCGGCATCACCTCGGTCTCGATCATCGCGGTCTCGGCCGCGGTGCTGGTGATCGACCTCCTGTTTCCGCTGATCGATCCGCGCGTGGAGGTCCGCTGATGCAGTTCCTCGCCATCCTCCGGGACCTCGTCCGCTACAATTTCGAATTCGCCGCGGGCCTGGTCCTGGTGGGGCTCGTGGTGGTGATGGCGCTGCTGTCCTTCGTGTCGCCATACCCGCCGCTCGACGTCTATGTGGTGGCGCCGGACGTGCCCCCGTCATGGGAATACTTCTTCGGCACGACCTCGCGGGGGCAGGACGTGTTCTGGCAGCTCACCCTCGCGATCCGCAACACGCTCACCTTCGGTATCGTGGTGGCGGTGCTCAGCCGGATCATCGCACTCGCGGTCGGGCTTATCGCCGGCTACAAGGGCGGATGGATCGACCGGGTGCTGATGTCGATCAACGACACCTTCGTCGTCATCCCGCTGTTCCCGATCCTCGTGCTGTTCTACTTCATCATGCGCGACGCGATGAGTTGGGCCATGCTCGCGCTGATCACCGCAGCGCTCGGCTGGGCCTATGACGCGCGGCTGATCCGGGCCATGGCGATGAGCCTGCGCAGCCGCGAATTCACCAACCAGGCCTATTTCTCGGGCGCGAGCACCGGCCGGATCCTGGTGCAGGAACACCTGCCCTTCGTCCTGCCGATCGTGTTCTCGACGACGATGAACAACATCAACTGGTCGATCGGCATCGAGGTGACGCTGTCAGTGCTCGGCTTCACCGACATCAACACGCCGACCGTGGGCGGCATGATCTACTGGGCCAACCAGCACACCGCGCTGGTCGCCGGCGTGTGGTGGTGGATCGCCTTTCCGGTGGCCCTGGTGGTGATGCTCTTCATCGGGCTGTTCCTGCTCGCGATCTCGATGAACGAATACATCGATCCGCGCAGCCGCCTCGCGCGCATGGGGGGCGGCGCATGAGCCTGGCACCGCTGCTCCAGGTCTCGGGCCTCAAGGCCTACTACCAGATGCGGTTCTTCGGCGTGACGCGGGAGGTGCGGGCCGTCGACGACATCAGCTTCACCATCCGCCGCAACGAGATCTACGGCCTGGCCGGGGAATCCAGCTCCGGCAAGACCACCCTGATCAAGACCATCGCCCGCGCGATCCGCCCGCCGCTGAACGTCGTCGGCGGCTCCGTCACCTTCGACTTCAAGGACGGCCGCCGGGACGTCTATGCGATGTCCCCGGCCGAGCTCGACGCGATCCGCTGGAGCCGGCTGTCCTATGTCAGCCAGGGCTCGATGAATGTGCTCAACCCGGTGCGACGGATCCGGCACAGCTTCGTCGACTTCGCCGCGCGGCATCTCGGCGGCACCCGGCAGGCCTTCTTCGCCGCGGTCTCGGCCCATCTGCGGCGGCTGTCCCTCGACCCCAAAGTGCTCGACGCCTATCCGCACGAGATGTCGGGCGGCATGCGCCAGCGCCTGACCATCGCGCTCGCCACCATCTGCCGGCCCGAATTCATCATCGCCGACGAACCGACCACCGCGCTCGATGTCATCGTGCAGAAGGGCGTGCTGGCCATGCTGCGCGAGGTCCAGCAGGAGATGGGCTCCTCCATCCTGTTCGTCACCCACGACATAGCGGTGCATGCCAATCTGACCGACCGGCTCGGCATCATGTATGCCGGCCGGCTGGTGGAGGAGGGGCCGACCGCCGAGGTCTTCCAGCGCCCGTTCCATCCCTACACGGCGCATCTCATCTCCAGCCTACCCCGGATCGGGGACGAGGTCAGGAAGGCCGGCCTGCCGGGGTCGCCGCCGAACCTCGCCGACCCGCCGGCGGGCTGCCGCTTCCATCCTCGCTGCCCGCTGGCGGTGGGGCGCTGCCGCGAGGTGGCGCCGCCGCTGGAGGAGCTCGAGCCGGGGCATCGCGTCGCCTGCCATGTCGCCAAGGCCAGGGCCAGCGGGGCGGTCCTGTCATGACCACCCTTCTGGAGATCCGGCAGGTCAGCAAGACCTTCAGGTCCGGAGGGCTGTTCGGGCGCCATGTCGTGCAGGCCGTCGACAGCGTCGATTTCGCCCTGGCCAGCGAGCGGCCGGAGATCTTCACGATCATCGGCGAGTCCGGCTCGGGCAAGTCGACGCTGGCGCGGATGATCCTCAACAGCGTGTCGCCGAGCGCAGGGTCGATCCTGTTCCGCGGCCGCGATCTCGCCGCCATCCGCAGCCGCCGCGACCGGCTGGCCTTCATGGCCGAGGTCCAGCCGGTGTTCCAGAATCCCTTCGAGGCGTTCAACCCGCTGAAGCGGCTCGACCGCTATCTGTACATGGCGGCGCGCCGCTTCTGCGGTGCCCGGACGCGCGACGAGGTCGAGGCCCTGGCGGATGCGGCGCTGCGCAAGGTCGGGCTCTCGCTCGCCGAGGTCCGCGGCCGCTTCCCGCACGAGATGTCCGGCGGGCAGCTGCAGCGTGTCGCGATCGCCCGCGCCCTGGTGCCCGAGCCGGCCCTGGTGGTGGCGGACGAGCCGGTCTCGATGATCGACGCCTCGCTGCGCATGACCATCGTCAACATGTTCCGGACGCTGCGCGACGAGTTCGGAGTCTCGATCATCTACATCACCCACGACCTCGCCACCGCCTACACCATCAGCGACCGGCTGATCATCATGGAGAAGGGCAAGGTGGTGGAGAGCGGGGCGGCCCGCGCCGTGCTCGACGCCCCGAGCCATCCCTATTCCATCCGATTGCTGCAGGCGGTGCTGCCCGTCGGCAACGCCTGGCGGGACGAGCATCCCGCCGAGCCCCGGCCCCAGCCGGCGGCCTGACCGTTTTCCTCGTCTCTCCCGGAGTTTTCCATGCAGACCATCAAGGTTTCCATCGACCGCACCTTTGCCATCGGCGAGACCGATCCCCGTCTGTTCGGCGCCTTCGTCGAGCATCTCGGGCGCTGCGTCTATGGCGGTCTGTACGAGCCTGGGCATCCGACCGCGGACGCCCATGGATTCCGTGGCGACGTGCTCGAACTGGTGCGTGAGCTGGCGCCCACCATCATGCGCTATCCGGGCGGCAATTTCGTCTCGGGCTATGACTGGGAGGACGGCGTCGGGCCGGTCGACCAGCGTCCGCGCCGGCTCGACCTCGCCTGGATGTCGAAGGAGACCAATGCCTTCGGCACCAACGAGTTCATCGACTGGTGCCGGGCGGCCGGCATCGAGCCGATGCTCGCGGTCAATCTCGGCACGCGCGACGGCGACGCGGCGCGGCGGCTCGTCGAATACTGCAACTTCCCCGGCGATACCGAGCTGTCGGACCTTCGCCGCGCCCATGGCTGGCCGGAGCCGCACGGCGTCAAGTTCTGGTGCCTCGGCAACGAGATGGACGGTCCGTGGCAGATGGAGACCAAGACCGCCGAGGAATACGGCCGCAAGGCCACCGAGGCGGCCAAGATGATGAAATGGGTCGACCCGTCGATCGAGCTCGCCGCCTGCGGCTCCTCCGGCCGCACCATGCCGACCTTCGGCACCTGGGAGGACACGGTGCTCGAGCACACCTTCGACCATGTCGAGTTCATCTCGCTGCACACCTATCTCAACGACTATGCCGGCGACACGGAGGCCTTCCTCGCCAGCCCCGACCTGATGGACTCCTTCATCGACGAGGTCGTCGCCCTCGTCGATGCGGTGGCGGCGCGGCGGCGGTCGTCCAAGCGCATCATGCTCAGCTTCGACGAATGGAACGTCTGGTACCGCACGCGCCGCCGCAGCGAAGGCCGGACCAAGCTCGGCTGGCCGGTGGCGCCCGAGATCCTCGAAGAGATCTACAACATGAAGGATGCGCTGGCCTTCGGCGGGGCCTGCATCTCGCTGCTCAACCATGCCGACCGGGTGCGCTGCGCCTGCCTGGCGCAGCTGGTGAACGCCATCGCGCCGATCATGACGGAAACCGGCGGCCCGGCGTGGCGGCAGACGATCTTCCACCCCTTCGCCCATTTCAGCAATTTCGGCCGCGGCCGGGTCCTGCGCGCGGAGGTGGCCTCGCCGACCTATGCCGCGACCTATCACGACCCGCGCGGCACCGCCGACCTGGCCTTTCCGCTGCCGGAAGTGCCCTATGTCAAGCTCGCCGCCGTCCACGACGATGCGGGCCGGACCGTGACCCTGTTCGTGCTCAACCGCCATCTCGACCAGCCGATGCCGATCGACGTCGACATCCGCGGCTTCGGCAACCTCGAACTGAAGGAAGCGCTGGAATTGCGGGACGATGATCTCTCCGCGACCAATACGAAGGAGGCGCCGGACCGGGTCGGGCCGGGCACGCTGGCCGGGGTCCGCGCCGGGGGCGGCCGGGTCCTCGCCACGCTCGCGCCCGCATCCTGGAACGTGATCCGGCTGGCGACTGCTCTATGACCTAAGTCGCCCGAGAATTAATGTTCCGGAGAAGCGAATGTTATTCTTTTACTGTCATTGCCGGGCTTGACCCGGCAATCCAGGGGCCACCGAGAGCTGCTTTGGAAGCCCCTGGATCCTCGGGTCAAGCCCGAGGATGACAATTAAATAGAGTATCAACCTAAGACAAACACGCTTCGGTTGCGATTTTTCCTCAACCGGACGGCCGTGGGTCAAGCCCGGGCATGACAGTTGGGTGGAAGTCCGATCGGCTCACCAATTCTCGGACGACGCCTAAAGCCCCATGGCCCGCTGGATCGCCTGGGTCAGGTGGGCCCGGAGCGCCGCCTCGGCGGCGTCCGGATCCCGGGCCAGGCAGGCCTCGAAGATCTCCAGATGCTCCGCCATCGTCCGCCGCACCTTCGCTGCGGAATAGGCGTAGTGGTGATCCAGCCGGATCAGCCGGATGTAGTCCTGCGTCTGCAGGAACGCCTTGCGGAGGAGGGGGTTGTCCAGCGCGTCGATCGCGCCGAGATGCAGGCTGGCGTCGACCTCCTCGATCCGGCGCGCCAGGTCGCGGTCGACATCTCCGCCATCGACCCAGCCGATGACCTCGCGATGCTGCCCGATCATCGCCTCGATCCGGTCGCGCGGCGCTGTCTCGGCGAAGTGCCGGATGGCGGGAGTCTCCAGAAAGAGGCGCAGCTGGTACGAGTTGCGGACCAGCGCCAGGTCCGGCTTGGCGATCTCGATGCCCGCGCGGGCCCGGATCGTCACCAGCCCCTCCGCCTGCAGCACCTGCAGCGCCTCCCGCAGGGGCCCCAGCGGCGAGCCGACGATCTCGACCAGCTCCGCCTGCGACATGAAGGCGCCGGGCTGCAGCCGCCGCTCGAACAGCGCCTCCTTGAACCGTTCATAGGCGACGCGGCTGAGATTCGGCGCGGCTTCGGTGCGCAGCGTCGCCGGATGTTCGTCGGATGACCGTCTCAGGGTGCTGCTCATTTGCCTGATGATTCAATTGCCACATAGAGAAATATCTGTTACCTGAGTTGATATATCAATAGCCGTCACGCAAGACGGCGCATGGAGGAGCCCGGAATGCGGCTGAACGATTTCACCCTGACCCGTTTCCAGTTCGCCCGCGACCGGGTGATCGGGGACAGCCAGGTCCGCATCGCCCAGGCGCATATCGGTGTGATCGAGCTGCACACCGATGACGGGAACACCGGGACGGGTTTCTTCCACAGCCTGTTCCATCCGCTGCCGGCGCTGGCCGAGATCGAGCGGACCTTCGCCGAGGAGGCGTGGCCCGGCCTGGCGGGGCAGGCGCCGGCGGGGCTGATCCACCGCGTCACCCGGCCCCGCGGCGGCAACAGCCGCCGGACGTCGCTCGGCTTCGAAGAGGCGATAGCCCAGGCGCTGTGGGACCTCGCGGCCCGGGAAGCCGGCCTGCCGCTCTACCGCTATCTCGGTGGCAGCGATCCCAAGGTGCGGGTCTATGCCAGCGGCCTCGACTTCCATCTGAGCGACGACGACTACGCGTCCCTGTTCCGGCAGGCGCGGGACCAGGGCTACCGCGGCTTCAAGATCAAGGTCGGCCATCCCGACATCGAATGGGATCTCCGGCGCCTGGCGCTGGTGGCCGAGATCGCCAAGGGCCATGGGCCGATCATGATCGATGCCAACGAGGCCTGGTCGCCGAAGGAGGCGATCCGGCGGCTCGACCAGTTCCGGCGCGCGGGCTTCGACATCCTCTGGGTCGAGGACCCCTGCCTGCGCGACGATTTCGACGGCCTGCGGGAGATCCGCCTGGCCGCGCCGCATGTGCTGGTCAATTCCGGCGAATATCTCGACCTGCGCGGCAAGCGCCGGCTGCTGGAGGGCCGCGGCGCCGACCTTCTCAACGTCCACGGCCATATCGGCGACGTGTTGAAGGCGGGCTGGCTGGCGGCGGAGCATGGCGTCCCGGTGACGCTCGGCAACACGTCGCTGGAGATCGGGGTCCATCTGGCCGCCGCACTGCCCGAGGCCGATTGGCTGGAATACTCGTTCCAGAACACCAACCACCTGGTCGAGGAGCCGATCGCCCTGCGCGACGGCTATGCCTACGCGCCGGACCGGCCGGGCCACGGCCTGGTGCTGTCCGCCGAGGCCCGGGCCGGGGCGGCGCCGCAGGTGCTGCGGCCGGAGGAGCTGCCGCCGGCCCCGGCATCGACGCCGATCCGGCTCCCGTCCTGACCAGATCCAAGAACGCAAAGCCCAAGAACGCAAAACAGGGAGGACATGTCATGCTCGTCGATCGGCGCACATTGCTGCGCACCGCCGCGGCCGTCCCGGTCCTGGCGCTCGCGCCGCGCCTCGCCCGGGCGGCAGCGGAAGGCCGCATCAATTACTGGCACCACCTGACCAGCGAGAGCGAGTTCAAGGGGCTGGAGGCGGTGATGGCGCTGTTCCAGCAGCGCTATCCCGGCATCTCGCTGACCCAGGAGAACATCCCGAACCCGGAATACATGTCGAAGATCACCGCGGCGGTGGTCTCCGGGTCGAAGCCCGACACGGCGATGGTGACCGCCGAGCGGGTCAACGATATGGTCGGGATGGGCGGGCTTGTCGACCTGACCGACCGGATCAAGGGCTGGGACAAGGCGGCGGCATTCCCGCAGGACCGCTGGACCGGGGCGAGCGTCGGCGGCAAGATCTACGGCATCCCGGCCTTCACCTTCGTCGACTGGATGTACTACCGAAAAGACTGGTTCGACGAGGCCGGCATCAGCGGCCCGCCGAAGACGCTGGCCGAGTTCCAGGACGCCGCGATCAAGCTGACCGACCCGGCGAAGGGGCGCTATGGCTTCAGCCTGCGCGGCGGGGCCGGCGGCTACCAATACGTGGTCGACATGATCGAGAGCTTCGGCTCGCCGATCGTCGTCGATGGCAAGCCGGCGATGGACAAGCCCAAGGCCATCGAGGCGATCACCTTCCTGTCGGAGCTGTTCACGCGGTACAAGGCCTGCCCGCCCAGCGCGCCCAATGACGGCTACCGGCAGATCATGGAGGCGTTCAAGACCGGCCAGACCGCCATGGTCTGGCATCACACCGGATCGCTGGCGGAGATCTCCGGCGCGATGAAGCCGGGCCAGTTCATGACCGCGGTGCGCCCGGCCGGCCCTGCCGCCCACATCGCGCGGCTGACCTATCAGTTCAACGGCCTGATGTCGGATGCCAATGCCGAAGCCGCCTGGGCCTGGCTCGCCTTCTGGGCCGAGCCCGACGCGGCGATCGCGTTCCTGGAGCAGACGGGGTACTTCCCGGCCTCGCCGCAGACGGCGTCGGACAGCCGCATCACCGGCAACCCGCTCTATGGCGCCGCGGTCGAGACGACCAAATTCGGCCGCCTGCCACCCCGGTTCATCGGCTCCGCGGGATGGGACGACAATGTCGTGCTGCCCGAATTCCAGAAGGTCCTGGTCGGCCGGAGCACGCCGGAGGCCTGCGTCGATGCCCTGATGGCCGGCCTCGACGCCGCCCTGCAGTAGCGGCCGGGGCAGGGGGGCGGCAACCGTCCCGCGGGACTGCCGCACGGCCAGACCGAGGATCGAGGGAGGCGCGGCATGCGCATCGAGGACATCCGCTGCTGGGTGGTCGAGACCGAGCATCCGGCGCATCCCTATCGCTGGCGCCAGGGGCTGGCCGGATCCGGCGACGGCACCCCGGCGGACCGCAAGCCGCTGAAGGCCGTGATCCGCATGGACACCGATTCCGGCATCTCCGGCGCGATCGAGGTGGCGAATGCCTGGGGCGCGATGAGCCTGGTCGACCGGCGGCTGAAGCGGCTCGTCGGCGAGAACCCGCTCCTGACCGAAAGGCTGTGGACGCTGGTCTGGGAGATCGACCGGATCGAGGAGATCGCGATGCCGCATCTCGGCATCGTCGACCTGCTCGCCTGGGACATCAAGGCCAAGGCCGCCGGCATGCCGCTGCACCAGCTGCTCGGCGGCCATGACCGCCGGGTGCCGGCCTACGCCTCCACGGTCACCTGGGACTCGATGGGCGACTACGAGCGGCACATCAAGCAGTGCATCGATGCCGGCTTCACCGCCTTCAAGCTGCACGCCTGGGGCGACGCGAAGGAGGATGCGGTGCTGTCCCGCAACCTCCGGCGCTGGGCCGGGCCCGATGCGGCTCTGATGTTCGACGGCTCGGCCGGCTGGGACTACGTCACCGCCCTGCGGTTCGGCCGGGTGCTCGAGGCGGAAGGGTTCCTCTGGTACGAGGAGCCGATGCGGGAGTTCGAGCTGGGCTCGTATCGCAAGCTCTGTGACGCGCTCGACATCCCGGTCCTGGCGGCGGAGACCTCGGATGGCTGTCATTGGAACATGGCCAGCTGGATCCAGGCCGGCGCGCTCGACATGGCGCGGACCAGCGCCTTCTACAAAGGCGGCCTGACCGGGGCAGTCAAGATCGCGCATCTGGCGGAAGCGCATGGCATGCGGGCCCAGGTGCACGGGATGGGCCTGGCCAACGCCCAGCTCTGCGCCGCCATCCTCAACAACGACTATTACGAGCAGCTGGTGATCTCGAGCGAGCAGATCGCGGGCCTGGGCAGGCTCGGCCCCCTGTCGATCGAGGGCGGCGTGCTCACGGTGTCCGATGCCCCGGGGATCGGCTTCGACTTCGACTGGGAGCGGATCGAGGCCACGGCCGTGGCGCGGGCATGACGGCGCTGGACCTGCCCTCGGCGCGGGCCCCTGCGCCAACCCGTCGGCTCGGCCCCCTCGGCCGCCTGTCGGAAAGCCGGCGCTGGGCCTACTACCTGCTGCTTCCGAGCCTGGTGCTGATCCTGGCGGTCGTGCTGTACCCGACGCTGTGGGGCATGGTGCTCAGCGTCCGCGAGATGAGGCTGAACCGGGTCGACCTCGGGACCGGCTTCGTCGGCCTCAAGCACTACGTCGCGCTGGTCCATGATCCGGTGTTCTGGCTGTCGCTGCAGAACACCGTCGTCTGGGTCGCGGGGGCCGCGAGCGGCGAGCTTCTGCTCGGGCTGCTGACGGCGCTGGTGCTCAACACCAGCCTGCCGGGCTTCCGCGTGTTCGGGATCCTGGTGCTGCTGCCCTGGTTCCTGCCGAACGTCGTCGCCGGCCATATGTGGGCGCTGATGCTGGATCCGCGCCTCGGCGTGCTCAACGACATCCTGGTGCGTGTCGGCATTCTCGGCAGCTACAAGGCGTGGTTCGCGGATCCGGACATGGCGATGTTCGCCGCCATGGTGGTCGAGGTCTGGCATGGCTTCCCCTTCTTCGCGCTGCTGCTGCTAGCGGCCCTGAAGGGGATCCCCAGCGACCTCTACGAGGCGGCGGCGACCGACGGCGCCGGGCTGTGGCGCCAGTTCGTGCATATCACCCTGCCGCAGCTGCGGGTCGTGATCGTGGCGACCGTGGTGCTGCGCGTCATCAGCCTGGTGAACTCGCCCGACATCCTGCTGATCCTGACCGGCGGCGGGCCGGGCCGCTCGACCCAGGTGCTGTCGCTGTATGCCTTCCTGAAGGCGAACAAGGAATTCAACTTCGGCTACGCCAGCGCGCTGTCGGTGGTGATGTTCCTGCTGCTGATGGTGTTCAGCTACGCCTATGTGAAGCTTTCCAACGCGATGAGGGACTGATGCTTCGCAGCCACTCCGCCCGGCGCCGGATCCATGTCCTGCTCTGCTATGCCGTCGCCCTGTCGATCGTGGCCTTCGCGATGTTCCCGGTGCTGTGGGCGCTCCTGACCTCGCTCAAGCCGGAAGCGGACATCGTCACCGCGACGATCCAGTACATCCCGGACCGGGTGACGTTCGACAACTACGTCGCGATCTGGACGCGCTCCAACTTCCCGACCCTGATCGTCAACAGCGCCGTCGTGACGCTGACGACCGTCGTCATCTGCGTCGTGATCGGGACGCTCGCCTCCTATGCCGTCGCCCGCTATCGCTTCCGCGGCCGGCGCGAGCTGATGCTGTTCTACCTGGTGGTGCGGATGTTTCCCGCGGTCATGATCATCGTGCCGCTGTTCATCCTGATGCGCAGCGTCGGCCTGCTCGACAGCCGCCTCGGGCTGGCGCTGGCCTACACCACCTTCCTGCTGCCGGTCTTCATCTGGATGATGAAGGGGTTCTTCGATGCGGTGCCGTCGGAGCTGGAAGACGCTGCCAGGATCGACGGGGCGTCGCGCATCGGCGCGATGCTGCGCATCGTCCTGCCGCTGGTGGCGGGCGGCCTCGTCGCCACCGCGGTCTTCGTGGCGATCGGGGCCTGGAACGAGTTCCTGTTCGCGCTGATGCTGACCACCAGCACCGGTTCGCGCACCTGGCCGGTCGGGCTGCAACTCATGGTCGGGGAGTTCCAGCTGCCCTGGGGGGCGCTCTCGGCCGGGGGCATCATCAGCATCGTCCCGGTCGTCGTGCTGTTCGCGATCGTGCAGCGGGCGATGGTGCGGGGCCTGACGGCCGGGGCCGTCAAAGGCTGAATGGCGTCCCGGGAGAGAAACCGCGCCGTCGAGCCGACGGCGACCGTCGCCGGCTTCATTCCCGTCGAATCAACTGAGCAGCAGAAAGCCGACAGATCCCCGGCGATCCGGCGGTGGGCATTGGTGCTCGGCGCCGGGCCGGTCCCGAAACGGCTGATCAGTTTCGATTCTTGTTGCTGAGCCAGTGCCCGAGGTTGACCGCGAGCATGGGTGCCCCGCAAACGTCGAGGGGGCGGACGGCGTCGAGCACGGAGGTGTCCGCTGGCTTGCGGGGCACTGCCCCAGTCAGCCTTGCTCTCCGGCGGCACCCTGTCGGAGGCGTTGATCCAGCTCGCCAAGTCAGCGATGAATTGCTTCAACTTCTTGGCGGTCACGTTCTCGAACATGCGGTGCGTCGTCCTGCTCCAGTCCCTCGAGCAGCGCGAGTTCCTCGTTCGAGGCGCCCAGCTTCCGCCAATCCTCGCTCTTCGCCACGATTCCCTGATAGGAGCGCAGCTTGGCCTGCGGGACGTGGGGCGACATCAGACCGATCGCTTCGCCGCCTGCGGCGTGCTTGCGCGCGGCGTCGATCATGACGCGGCGGAACTGGACGATGGCGATGTCGCTGGCCCCCAGGCGCTCGCTGGTGCGGTCGGCGATGGGGCCCATCGATTCCCACATCATGATGTCCTGGTTGGGGATGCCTGGCACGCCGGTGAAGTTCCCCAGCTTCATCGCCTTCCGATCCTGGAGATAGCTGTTCGCCCTGGTCCGCAACACCGGTTTGTAGGTCTCGTCCAGATCGAGTCCGACCTGCGCGCCGCAGAACTTCCGCCAGGCCTCCTGGTCGATGCAGTCGGAATTGTCCCAGGCGATGAAGTGGAAATAGCTGGACACGTCGTCCTTGGGCACGATCACGCTCGCGACATTGTATGAGGCGTTCGGCGGGATCAGGGMCGTGAAAGGGGCAACGAAGACGGTCATTCGGACGTAATCGTGGGTCTGGGCATTGGCGATCGGCCGGCGGATTGCGGCATAGCGGAAGCCGTAATTGGTGAGCTGCACCTGGATACGCGGATTCTTGTCGGTCGAAGGACGGGTCCAATGCGTCGCCGTCGCGCCGGCGGTGGTCACCCGTGCCGGCTTCATGTCGGAGGAATGCAGGCTCGAAGAATGGGCGGAGTCGATCTGCCCTTCCATGATCTGGGCCCAATTGCACGGCAGGTCGATCTTCACGATCGAGATCTTCGTCTCCGGGGTGGGAGCCCAGGGCGGCGGCTCGAATTCCGGCATCCGGTCTTTCGGGCCCATATAGACCCAGATGAACCCGCCGGCCTCCCGGGTCGGGTACGCCTTGTGCTGCACCTTCTCGGCGAACCCGCTTTCCGGCGGCTCGGAGACCATCTCCAGGACCTTGCCGTCCACGTCGAATTTCCAGCCGTGATAGAGGCAGCGCAGCCCACAATCCTCGTTTCGTCCGAAAAACAGCGACGCCTTGCGGTGCGGGCAATATTCGCCGAGGACGCCGATGCGGCCGTCGGTGTCCCGGAAGGCGACGAGGTCTTCGCCGAACAGGCGGGCCCTCACCGGCGCGCCATCGCTCTCGATCAGCTGTTCCGACAGAAGCGCCGGCACCCAGTGGCGGCGCATCAGTCGCCCCGTCGGAGCGTCACCTTCGACGCGGCAGAGCAGCTCGTTCTCGTCGCGAGTCAGCATGTCGTTTTCCTCCTTTGCGGTAGCTGGGGCTGGTCAAACGCCAATCGATTAGATATCTAAGTGATAAGGTAATCTGGTCGGTAGCGGTTGTCGAGAGGAAGGGACGGAGGGTGGCGATGGCCGAAGAAGCAGGGGCCGTTCAGGTCGAGATCACCGAGAAACGTCTTGTGGCGGACGACATCTGCCTGTTCGAGCTCCGCTCGGCCGAGAGCCGTCCGTTACCGCCGTTCACGCCAGGCGCGCATATCGGAGTCGCGGTTCCGAACGGCGAGTTGCGGAAGTACTCGCTCTGCAACAGCCCGGATGAGACCGATCGGTATGTCATCGCGGTCAAGAAGGAGCATGGCGGCCGGGGAGGGTCGGTCAGCCTGATCGACCGGACGGGAGTGGGCGACCTGATCACGATCGCCCCGCCGCGGAACGACTTCGAGCTCAAGGCCGGCCCGTCGAGCTACATCTTCATCGCCGGCGGCATCGGCATCACCCCGATCCGGGCCATGATCAAGCACCTGCAGGCGACGCGGGCGGCGCCGTTCAGGCTCTACTACTTCACCCGCACGCCCGGGATGATGGCTTTCCGCGAGGAGTTCCTGAGCTCGGAGTTCCGGGGGAAGGTGGTGGTCCATCACGACGGCGGCGATCCGGACAAGGCTTATGATCTTTGGCCTGTGCTCGAAGATCCGAAAGGCGCGCATCTGTACTGCTGCGGGCCGCGCGGATTGATGGAGGCGGTCCGGGACATGACCGGGCACTGGTCGTCCGCGGCCGTGCATTTCGAGGATTTCGGCGCCGCCAAAGCTCGCCCGGAGGACAACACCCCTTTCACCATACGCTTGGCGAGGAGCGGCGAGAGCTATGAGGTGCCGGTCGACAAGACGATCCTCGAAGTTCTGCGGGAAGCGGGAAAGGTCCTGCCGAGCTCCTGCGAGAGCGGCACATGCGGAACCTGCAGGACCCGCCTGGTCTCAGGCGAACCGGACCATCGCGACCTCGCTTTGGCCGAGCACGAGCGCCCGCGGAACATCATGATCTGCGTCTCGCGGGCCAGATCTCCCGACCTCGTCCTCGACCTTTAGGAGCGTCCCATGAGCGAGCCCTTGCGGCTGGGCGTCGTCGGGCTTGGCCGAGCCTTCATGCTGATGCTGCCGACCTTCGCGCATCATCCCCTGGTCCGGCTCGTCGCTGCCGCCGACCCGCGCAGCGAGGCTCGCCGGCAATTCGAAGCGGACTTCTCGACACCGGAGCTGGCGGCGCGGGTCTATGACAGTGTCGAGGCGCTCTGCGCCGACGGCGCGGTCGAGGCGATCTACATCGCCTCTCCGCACCAGCTGCATCTCGAGCATGTCAGGCTGGCCGTGGGACACCGCAAGCACATCCTGGTCGAGAAGCCGATGGCGCTTTCCATCGCGGACTGCCGGGCGATGATCGCGGCGGCGCGGGCGGCCGGCGTCCATCTCCTGGTCGGTCACAGCCACTCCTACGACGCGCCCTATCTGAAGTCGGCGGAGCTGATCCGCACCGGCCGCTTCGGCCGCCCCCGCATGATCGTGGCGACGACCTACACCGACTTTCTGTACCGGCCGCGCCGCCCGGAGGAGCTCGACACCTCACAGGGCGGCGGAGTCGTGTTCAGCCAGGCCGCCCATCAGGTCGACGTCGTTCGGCTGCTTGCCGGCGGGGTCGTGTCGAGCGTCCGAGCTGTCACCGGGCGCTTCGATCCTGCCCGTCCGACCGAAGGCGCCTATCAGGCATTCCTGAACTTCTCCGGAGATGCCAGCGCGACGCTGACCTACAGCGGCTATGGCCGATACGACACCGACGAGCATCTCGGCTGGATCGGGGAGCTCGGCCAGAGGCGGGATCCGGACGGCTACGGCGCCGCCCGCCGCGGGCTTGCCCGGGTCTCGACGCCGGAAGGGGAGGCGGCGCTGAAGAACGCCCGCGCCTATGGCGCTGCGAAAGGCGCGATCTCGGCGCCTGCCGCCGCGGCGGAAGGCGCGATCTCGGCGCCTGCCGCCGCGGCGGGGCACAACCATTTCGGCCACATCGTCGTCTCGTGCGAGAGAGCCGATCTTCGGCCGATGGCGGATGGGGTCATGATCTATGCCGACGACCGATGCTGGCTGGAGCCGCTGGCCGTCCCCGATGTGCCCCGTGCCGAGGTGGTCGATGAGCTATATGCCGCCGTGAAACAGAATATAGCTCCCCTGCATTCCGGGGAGTGGGGCATGGCGACGCTCGAGGTCTGTCTCGCCATTCTCGAATCGGCGGCCTCGGGCCGCGAGATCGTGCTCGAGCACCAGATCGCGGCAGGCTGACCCTCTCTCGGAACCGGGCTTCCATGTCGGCCCTTCGGCAGCGTGCGGAGACCGTGCGCGTGGCAAAGCCGCGACTCGCCGTTCAGCTGTGATCGGCCGGCCCTTCAGGCGGCGGGTTGTTCGCCGCGGCCGAGAGGATGGCGATCGTGTCCTGTTCGGCCGCGGCAGCGCTCATATAGCGCGGGGCCGTGGTGACCAGAGGGCGGTCGGCATCCGCGGGGTAGTAGATCTCGATCGAGAAGCGCCCCGTCCGTGCGTCCTCGGCTGCCTCGATGCGGATGAGCGGCATGGATGTCTCCTCAATGAGCCCGGCCACGACGGCAAGTCTCGCATACGATTAGACCGCGGCCCGCTCCCGGACCAAGGCGGGAAGACTCTGGCTGCGATACCTTTTGCGGATGGCGGGGAGGATCGGCTTCAGCCGCGATCTCGAACGTTTCGCGGCTTCGGCGAACTGCTTCGCGACGGCTTCTCCGATCCCCGCTCCACCGTCGGCGACGGTGCCGGCGAATGCCGGGATATGGTTTCCTTTGCGTCCGAATGATTTGGCAATCGAGACGCCGGCGCGACGACGCATCGGCAAGTTCGGATCTGGTATCCTGACGACTTCTATTGCGCCGTCCAGCCGCCATCGACCGACACGCTGGTGCCGGTGATCTGCTCGGCCGCGTCCGAGCACAGGAAGGCGACCGTGCCGCCCAGCTGCTCCGGCGTCACGAAGGTCATCGAGGGCTGCTTCTCGCCCAGCAGCTGCCGCGCCGCTTCGTCCTGGCTGATGCCCTTCTCGGCCGCGATCGCGCTGATCTGCTTCTCCACCAGCGGGGTGCGGACCCAGCCCGGACACACCGCGTTGCAGGTGACGCCGGTGCCGGCCGTCTCCAGCCCCACCACCTTGGTCAGCCCGATCAGCCCGTGCTTGGCCGCGACATAGGCGGCCTTGTGGGCCGAGGCGACCAGGCCGTGGGCGGAGGCGATGTTGACGATCCGGCCCCAACCTTGGCTCTTCATATGCGGCACCGCCGCGGCGATGCCGTGGAACGCCGCCGACAGGTTGATCGCCAGGATCGCATCCCACTTCTCGGCCGGGAATTCCTCCACCGGCGCGGTGAACTGGATGCCGGCATTGTTCACCAGGATGTCGACCCGGCCGAGCTTCTCGACCGTGGCCGCCACCAGGCCGCGCACCGCGTCGCCCTTCGACATGTCGGCGCCGTCATAGACCGCGCGCACCCCGTGCTCGCGCTCGATACCGCTGCGAATCGCCTCGATTTCGCCGGCGTCGCCGAAGCCGTTCAACACGATGTCGGCACCCTGGCCGGTCAGCACCCGGGCGATGCCGAGCCCGATGCCGCTGGTCGATCCGGTGACGATCGCAACCTTGCCCTTCAACATAGGTCCGTTCCTTGAGATGACGGGAGTGGGGTCTTCGAGGGCGCCTCAGCGCTTGAACAGCGCGTCCGCGACCGATTTATGGCTCTGCTTGCCGGCGATCACGCCGCGGGCGCGGGCGATCTCGGCCTCCAGCTCGGCGACATACGCCTCGAGCTCGGCGACCGAAAGCCCGTCCAACGGCTTCGGGGGCGCCTTGCGCTGGCGCGGTTCGAGATCTTCGGGGTCCATCGGCCATCTCCTTCGGCAGCGGATGGACAATCCTCGCGGGCGGCGCGAGGATCGGCAAGCCCGGAGCGCAAGCGTGCCGGAGCGCCTGCACTGTCGACGGGCGACCTTAGGCCGCCCCATCCGACGCCCGGATGACGGCCGCATGACATTTCGGCCATGATCCGGCCCTTTCCGAAAGACAGGGCGAGAGCCGATGACGAGCCTTCCCGAGACCATGACCGCGATCGTGATCGAGGCCCCCGGCGGGCCCGAGGTGCTGAAGCCGGCGACCCTGCCGGTGCCGTCGCCCGGGGCCGGCGAGATCCTGATCAGAGTCGAAGCCGCGGGGGTGAACCGGCCCGACGTGCTGCAGCGCCGCGGCCTGTACAACCCGCCGCCGGGTGCCAGCCCGCTGCCGGGGCTGGAGGTCGCAGGCACCGTCGCCGCCATCGGCCCGGACGTGGCCGGCTGGTCGGTCGGCGACCCGGTCTGCGGCCTGGTCTCCGGCGGCGGCTATGCCGAATTCTGCGTCGCCCCGGCGCCGCAATGCCTGCCGATCCCCAAGGGCCTGTCCGCGGCCGAGGCGGCGGGCCTGCCCGAGACCCTGTTCACCGTGTGGACCAATGTGTTCGAGCGCGGCCGGCTGCAGACCGGCGAGCGTTTCCTGGTGCATGGCGGGTCGAGCGGCATCGGCACCACCGCGATCCAGCTGGCCAAGGCCTGGGGCGCCATCGTCTTCGCCACCGCCGGCAGCGCCGGGAAGGCCCAGGCCTGCCGCGACCTGGGCGCCGATGTCGCGATCGACTACCGCGAGCAGGACTTCCTGGCCGTGGTCAGGGAGAAGACCGGCGGCCGCGGCGTCGACCTGATCCTCGACATGGTCGGCGGCGACTATGTCGCCCGCAACATCGATGCGCTGGCGGTCGACGGCCGGCACGTCAGCATCGCCTTCCTCAAGGGCTCGAAGGTCGAGATCGACCTGCAGAAGGTGATGGCCAAGCGGCTGACCCTGACCGGGTCGACCCTGCGGCCGCGCAGCGTCGCCGAGAAAGGCGCCATCGCCGCGGCGCTGCAGGCCGAGGTCTGGCCGCTGATCGAGGCCGGGCGGGTCAGGCCGGTGATCCATGCCACCTTCCCGCTGGCGCAGGCGGCGGAGGCGCATGCGCTGATGGAATCGAGCGCGCATGTCGGGAAAATCATACTCCTCGCTTGACTCGGGCGTGCGACATCCCTAGGTCGAGCACAGTGGGCGGCGCCGCGCCGACCCCGCTCCCCTCCCTTAAATACGAGTGCGAGAGGACAGGTCGGCCGCCCCGGCCGGTCGCGGCGGGATCGCTTTGCGCAGAGGAGTACGCGAACAATGAACAAACAGCCCCTGATGCCGAAGGCGACCGCCGTCTGGCTCGTCGAGAACACGTCGCTGAGCTTCGACCAGATCGCCGCCTTCTGCGGCCTGCATGAGCTGGAGATCCGGGCCATCGCCGACGGTGAGGTCGCGATCGGCATGGTCGGGCTGGACCCGATCGTCAACGGCCAGCTGACCCAGGCCGAGATCGACCGCTGCCAGGCCGACCCGAACGCCCGGCTGCGCATGGCCATCTCGGACATGCCGCAGCCGGTCGCCCGCTCCAAGGGCCCGCGCTACACGCCGGTGACCAAGCGCGGCGACAAGCCGGACGCCATCGCCTATCTGCTGAAGGAGCATCCGGAGCTGTCGGACGCGCAGATCTGCAAGCTGATCGGCACCACCAAGCCGACCATCCAGGCGATCCGCGACAAGAGCCATTGGAATTCGCCGAACCTGAAGCCGCGCAGCCCGGTGATGGTGGGTCTTTGCTCCTATCTGGAGCTGGATGCGGCCCTGACCAAGGCCCGCGCCAACCTGCCGCCGGGCGCGATTCCGACCCCGACCGTCAGCTTCGATGAGGATTCCGAGGACACCCGGGAGGACTGAGGCGCGGCTCGGCCTCCACAAACGACAAGGGCGGCGCCCCCCGGCACCGCCCTTTGAATTTTGAGATCCGTGATCTCTCCGTCAGGCGTGATCCAATCGCGCCATCTCATCCTTCAGTCTCAGCTTTTCCTTTTTCAGCCGTACGATCTCGATCTCGTCGGGTAGGGGGCGGTGGACCGCATCTTCCAATGTGCGATCCAGGGCGGCGTGCTTGGTCCGAAGCGCTTCAATACGCTCTGCGACAGCCATCTCTCGCTCCTCTGTTGAAAGCTGGACAGTGGTTCAGCCCCTCCTCTTTCCCATATGTTACGCCCCGATGGCGGTTGCAAGTCAACGTGGCATCTATTCCTGTTACGGAAGCGGGACAATCGGTCGCCCCCACCGATCGGCTGTGCCATCGATGTGAAATTTCCTTAACGCGACGGTTTCCGACTCCTTCCACCGCTTCGCTCGGCTAGTCTTGTGCAGCGCACAACAGCGAGGAGTCAGCGAGATGGATGCCAAAACCGTGCGGGAGACCGCCTTCGCCATGCCGCTGACCAGCCCGGCCTTTCCGCCGGGCCCGTACCGCTTCGTCGACCGCCAGTACTTCATCATCCGCTACCGCACCGACCCGGAGGCGCTGCGCCGGGTGGTGCCGGAGCCGCTGGAGATCGTCGAGCCGGTGGTGAATTACGAGTTCATCCGGATGCCGGATTCGACCGGCTTCGGCGACTACACCGAGAGCGGCCAGGTGATCCCGGTGCGCTACCAGGGCCAGGTCGGCGGCTACACCCACCAGATGTTCCTGAACGACCACCCGCCGATCGCCGGTGGGCGCGAGCTGTGGGGCTTCCCGAAGAAGCTGGCCCAGCCGACGCTGGCGGTGGAGACCGACACCCTGGTCGGC